>MDJN01000019.1 GCA_001995005.1 Candidatus Parepulonipiscium sp. PG-Nun2H_MBin03
ACGTCCCCCCAAAGCATGTGTAATATTACATGTGTAATATTATTTGATACTAACTTTTTTATATTAACATATAGATATCCAAAATGTCAATCTAAAATCCTACCTTTGATAGTTTTACTATTTTTTAATAGTTTATATCAAAGATAGACACTGTTTTAAAGCATTTTATAAAATATTTTTATTTTTCTCTAAAAAGTATCTCATCTTCTTTAACTAAACCTAGTTTCGTTCTAGCTGTTTGTTCAATAAATTCATCAGTTTCCATTAATAATGCTTCATCTCTTAATTCTTCCAATTCTTTTTTTAACAAGTCGTTTTCTTCTGTTGTATTTTCTATTTTTCGGTCAATCTTTTGCAGTGCCACAGTTACAGATGCAGCTTGTACTGCTAGTCCTAGCACAATAACTACAGTAGCCGCTATAATAATCATCATATGTAGTTTTTTCATATAATTTCTCCTAGTATTTTTTTATTTTGTTTCTGATTACATTTAAATCCGTTTTTATATCAGCATTTTTTAAAGTAGCTTTTCTATTTACCACTCTTAGATGTGCTTTATTCTTCTGGTTTGTCTTATACATTAATTTATTGATATATCTTACTGGTATCATTAATTGTTTCCATATCCATTTTATCGGTTTTATCACAAGTATACCAACGCATTTTCTTGTAAAATTAATAACTGCTGTCGCTATCTTCATAAATATAACACTAAATGTAAGAAAATATAATGCCGCACCTAATATTATGCCTAGCAGTGCAAATAATCTAATGTTTGCATAATTGTGCATATATAAAATCCCAAAGCTAATAAAACTACACGCAACCCAATATAATATATCCTCTATATGTACTATGATATCAAAATGTTTTATAATTCTGCGAGATATACGAATAAGGTCATAAATTGCCCCCATCAAAATGCCCACCTTTATGCATTCAATAAAAAGTGCCGCCTGTTCACTTACTAATTGATTTATCATGGCATCACCTACTTAAATATCTTCGACATAAAGCCAGTTTTTTTCTTTGACACGCCACCTTCTTCGTATATAATAGCAGATACTTCGCCTTCTACAATCAATTCACCACTATCTAAATTCATTTTTATTATGTGAAGCCCCGTACCTTCTATATCCATATATCCATCTGATACAGTCTCTAATTCAATTAGCTCTTCATCAAAAGAAAATACGTCTTTTATCGCAGTAATTACTAGTCTACTTCTGTCCACTAAGTTAATCGTATGCTTTTGGTTATCCATTCTCTACTCACTCCTTTATAAATATTATATAATATTTATATTGAGGACTTGACCTTTTTATTCCACTATACGATATAATATATCTTCTTTTTTCACATGCTCTCTTATTTCCAAAATTTCATACTTTGTTGTGTTATTTGCAAAATTAATTTCTATAATATCTGCAACCTTAACCGTAGAGCCTGGCTTTGCTTGTTTCCCATTTATAAAAACTCGGCCTTTCTCACACGCTTCTTGAGCTATTGTCCTTCTTTTTATTATTCTACTAACTTTTAAATATTTATCAATTCTCATATCAACCTCGATTTATATTAAAAATCTACACAATGTGTAGATTTTCTATTAAGAATTCACTATATCTTTTAAAGCTTTACCTGCTTTAAATTTAGGAACTTTGCTTTCAGGAATTGTAATTTCTTCGTTAGTTTTTGGGTTTCTCCCAGTTCTTTCCTTACGAAGAGATACTTCAAATGTTCCAAACCCTACAAGTTGGATTTTTCTCTCATTTTTTAGTTCTTCCATAACAACATCTTCAAAAGCTTTTAAAGCTTTTTCCGTATCTTTTTTAGTTAGACCAGCTTTTTCTGACATAGCTGATACTAATTCAGATTTATTCATCTTTTTACCTCCTAGAATTAACTAAACGTATATATAACAACGCTTATAACCTAGTTATAACTGGTTATAAGCGTTTTGTCAAGATAAATATTAAATTTATTGTTCCATTTGTTTGCCCAAAAAGCCAGATGCGGACTGAACCAGCTTTTCTTCCACCTCACCCATCTGCGAATTTTGATCCATGCTCAAAAAGATTACTGAGCCTATTGCATCTCCTTCGCTTATTATTGGGGCAATTATCTCTGAGTAATACTCTGAATTATTTGTCTCCGATAATATAGGTACAAATTTACTTTCTTCTTTCCTAGCTTTTACAATATTGCGGCCTTCAATAACCTTTTCTAAATGTCTACTTATATTTTTATCTAAAAATTCTTTCTTAGGAGCCCCTGAGATTGCTATTATTTGGTCTTTATCCGAAATACAAGTAATATGTCCTGAAGTTTGTGCCAAAGATTCTGCATATTCTTTTGCAAATGCACTCAATTCTCCTACTAAAGAATATTTTTTCAGTATCACTTGTCCTGTATTATCTGTATAAATTTCTAGGGGATCCCCTTCTCTTATCCTTAATGTTCGTCTAATTTCTTTTGGAATTACTACTCGCCCTAAATCATCTATTCTTCTAACGATGCCTGTTGCTTTCAATTAAACAACCTCCTTACTGTCAAAACCTACAAATGAAGTACATTACTATTTTATTCCTTTAATTTATTATGTATCAAAAAAAAAATAATATACCTTTTTTACAAACATATACAGAAAAAATAATTCTTCTTATCAATTCGTAAAGGTAAATTAATAATTACTACTAACAAGGACGTTAATAGAGAGATTGCATATCTCCATATATTAACGTCCTTAACATGTTTGACCAAAGTATTACTTTATTCTTCTATTTGTACTTGTGCGGTATCATTCTCATTTGGTAAAACATTTGCTATAATCTTTATTTCATCAAACAATGGTTGTTTTTGTATATCTGCTTGGCCTATTAACGAAAGAAGCTCTTGTTCCGCAAATGCATATTTAAGCCCCAGTACAGCCCCTGCCCTTATCTCATCTTCATTTATCGGTGTATGTGCAATGGTTTGCCCTATATGATACCCATAGCTTGTTTCTACAGGCTCTGGCCAAATTTCACCTTCTGCACTATCAAATGCTGCATTTTCAAATTCCACAACCATTTTGCCTCTTTCAAATGTATATTCTCCATTATTATCTTTAGAGCCTGGGTCTTCTGAATATTGAGCTGCCAATTCACCTATATCTTCACCATTTTTTATTCTGTCCAACAACTCATTTGCTAGAGCTAACTTTTCCTCTTTTAATTCGTCTGATAACGGTATACCCATTTCATCTGTTGTGCCAATTAATATATGCCTTGCAGTCACTTGCTCATAATAAGGTCTTACAGCAGTAATCTCTGCTAATATATCTTCTTCGCTAGGCTCATACGTCTCACTAATTGCTAATTGTACTTTAGTAGAGATTTCTGCACCTACTAATAAATTTACAATATCTTCTTCCGTAAATTTATGCTGATTTGCAATTGGTTCATTTACCTCCATAAAGCTGGCCGCTTCCATTTGAATTCTGTCTATCTCATCATTTGTTAAACTTATTTCTTGTGCTTGTGCTGTTTCCCTTGTAACTATTGCAAGTATAGCCGATTCAAGGGCTCTTTCTTTAGCCAAATCACTCATAGTTTGGCCTTCAATTTCTATGTCTCCCATAGCTACCAAATCTATGCCTAATTGCATCTCAAAAAATGTTTGTGCACTCCAAAGGTATGCCCTGTACAGTGATTCATTAACGGTTATATCATTAATAACTGCTATTGCACCCCCTGTTCCTAACTCTGTTGCCGAAAAGAAACCAATGGATTCTATAGCCTCCTCTTTTGAACATCCTGTTAGTGTCCCTATTGATAATATTGTTGCTAGTAATATTGCTACGAATTTCATGTTACGCTCTCCTTTTGTAAATTGTGTATGCACATTAAGAAATTTTTAATATACTTTAGTAGTTCTTTACGAGTTATATTTTTTGTACTCAACGTCAGAATAATGTTTTTTGCCAACTTTACTTTCAGGTCATATTCTTTAGTCAAATTTACCAAAACTTCTGGTTTTATCTCAGCTAATTCATCAAATCTTAAAATTATATTATCTGGGGTTTGGGTTAAAGTTAATATACTTATTTCATTTGCTATACCCTTTATTAAAGCTATATCTACAAGATTATACACACTAGCTGGTAAGTTTCCATACCTATCTTCTATTTCTTCTACAATAGCATCATAATCCACTTGTGTTTTAATAGAAGCTATTTTTTTATATATATCTAGCTTTTGGATTTCGTCTATAATATAATTTGTAGGTATAAAAGCATTTATCTTCATCTCAATGGTAGTTTCTATTTGAGGTTTAATTTCCTCTCCTTGTTCTAACATTATAGCTTCTTTTAGCATTTTTGAGTACAAATCATACCCCACTTGTGCCATATGCCCATGTTGTTTTGCTCCTAACAAATCGCCTGCACCTCTTATTTCAAGGTCCCTCATAGCTATTTTAAATCCTGCGCCTAATTGCGTAAATTGCTTAATTGCAGATAACCTTTTTTCAGCAACCTCTTTTAAAACTTTATCTTTTTTATACAGCAAATATGCATATGCAACCTTATCACTTCTTCCCACTCTTCCTCTTAATTGATATAATTGGCTCAGTCCCATCTTATCTGCATCATTTATTATTATAGTATTAGCATTTGCTATGTCAAGTCCCGTCTCTATGATAGTGGTGCAAACTAATACCGTTATTTCCTTATTTTCAAATGCTATCATGATGTTTTCAAGCTCTCGTTCACTCATTTGCCCGTGTGCAAACGCCACTTTTGCATTAGGTACCAAATGAGAGATTTTATTTGCAGTTTCTTCTATATTTTTAACTTGGTTAAATAAAAAGTACACTTGCCCTTCTCTATTTATCTCACGATTTATAGCATCTTTTATAAACTCATCACTATACTCCATTACATATGTCTGCACTGCTCTCCTGTTTTGCGGTGCCTCTTCTATTATGCTCATATCTCTTATCCCAATTAAGCTCATATGCAAAGTCCTAGGAATTGGAGTTGCAGTTAATGTTAATACATCTACTTCGGTACGCATTTGCTTTAATTTTTCTTTATGCGTTACCCCAAATCGTTGTTCTTCATCAATTATAACCAGACCTAAGTCCTTAAATTTAACATCTTTCGACAGCAACCTATGAGTTCCTATAACAATATCAACCATACCATTTTGAATAGCACTTAACGTTTGTTTTACCTGCTTAGGCGTACGAAATCTTGATAATACCGAAACCGATACACC
Organism: Candidatus Parepulonipiscium sp. PG-Nun2H_MBin03; assembly: GCA_001995005.1. GTDB lineage: Bacteria > Bacillota > Clostridia > Lachnospirales > Cellulosilyticaceae > Epulonipiscioides. The sequence continues at coordinate 5,259 of MDJN01000019.1, forward strand.
GTGCGGTTCCATACGTTTTAGAAATCTGTCAAAATGCTGTTGAGAAAGTATCGTTGTAGGAACCAGGTATGCTACTTGCTTTTGGTTTAACACAGCTTTAAAGGCAGCTCGTATCGCTACTTCTGTTTTACCATACCCTACGTCACCACAGATTAATCTATCCATTATTTTATCGCTTTCCATATCTTCTTTAACAGATTTTATAGCCTCTAATTGGTCACTTGTTTCGGCATACGGAAACAAATCTTCAAATTCTTGTTGCCATATAGTATCAGGCTCATACACAAAGCCACGTTGGTTTTCTCGCTTACTATATAAGCTAATTAATTCTCTAGCGATATTTTGTGCTGCACTTTTTACTTTGGCCTTAGACTTTTTCCATTCAGGGGTACCTAATTTATTAAGCTTGGGTATTGTATCTCCTATATACTTTTGCACCATATCCATCTGATTAATATTTACATAAAGAGTCGCATTATCACTATACTGAATTTTTAGATTATCACGGTTTATCCCTTCTATTATAATCTGCTCTACACCCAGAAAAATTCCGACTCCATGCATTTCATGTACTACATAATCTCCTGGAGATAATTCTAAGAAGCTTTCTATCTTCGCTCCTTTATACTTTTTCTTAGTCCCTTTTTTGGATTTGTGTGTACCAAATAGGTTCTTATCACTAATAACCACAAAACCTATATCCGGATAAATAAATCCCTTATTTAACGACCCTTTTGATACTATAATCTGTCCATTTTTCGGCGTAATATCTAGTTTATCGCTATACGTTGCAAAAACGTCTCTTTGCTCTAATTCCTCAACAATGCCTTTAGTCTTTGCACCTACCAAAAGGATTGTTGTAGAATTTTTATTTTTATACTCCATCAACTCTTTTTCTAGCATATCCATATTTTTATATAGCTGTTCATATATATTTAGTTCAAGAGTATTTGCATTTTCTGATTCCCCAAAGTTCATAAATCCTACATAATTTTCACTCAGTGCACGAGCCAACACATAGTCCTTTTCAAATATAAACCTGACTTGAGCAGGCAACATATGCCCAAATTCTAACCTATCTTTTATACTTTCTGTATATTCAAACCAAACTCTATCTAATTTTTGTATACATCTATTAATATCTGTTACAAATATAGGTCTATCCGACTTAAAATAATCAAATAACGTCACTAGTTTAATATCCGCAAACGGCGCATATAACTCTGGGATATCCATCTCATTTAGCATTTGCAAATCTTCATTCACTCTATCATTTAACTTACGTGCCGCTTCTTTATTACCTTGTAATATTAGCCTATTTACAGGGCTGTCTAGTTCCTTTTTAATCTTATTGCGGTCAACTGTATCTGGTGGAATTATTATTTCTTTATTAGGGTATATTACTATTTGCTCAATCTTATCTATAGAACGCTGTGTAATGTGGCTAAACCTTCTAATAGAATCCACTTGCTCATCCCATAATTCAATACGAATTGGCACATTATGCACCGGAGAAAAAATATCTATAATTCCTCCTCTAATCGCAAATTGCCCAATAGCCTCAACTTTCAGACACCTTTCATACCCAATTATTATTAGTTTATTTATTAATTGAGTTACATTGATTATATCATCTTCTTTAATAGTAATTTTATGTGCCTTAAAAACATTTTTTTCACATAACGGATTTAACAAAGCCTCTATTGTCGTAACAATTACCTTATCCGAATTTTCTAAAATTTTGATACGCATAGCTTTAATATCCGTACTATGCACATCTGCATTATAAAAAAGTATATCTCGACTGGGATATAAGAGCACCTCGTCTTCTCCATACAAAAACTGTAAATCTTGATATATATTTAACGCTTCTTCATCGTCTGGAGCAACAACAATAGGACATTTATGAATAATATTTGAAATACTATAAATAAGATGTCCTTTGGCCGGAGTTACTACCCCTGTTACTACTCCCGTTTTCGTATTATTAAAATTTGATATAAATTTGTTGAACTCTTCACTTCTTTTAAGAGGTTCAATCAATGCCATTTTTTCCATTTTTTCACCGACTCACGTTATATCTATTCATCACAATATCCAAATCTTTTGTTATAAACATCTGTATTGCCTCTTTTAACATAGGCATTTGCTCTTTAACAGCCAAAAACTGCTCATCCTCAAATTTTGCCAATACATAATCTGCAAGCACAAAATTAGGTGGTTTTTGCCCTACTCCTATGCGAACTCTCCCAAAACTTGTTGTGCCCAAATGTTCTATAATATTTTTTATACCATTGTGCCCGCCTGCACTGCCACTTTTCCTAATTTTAATTACTCCAGCATCAAATGCTGTGTCATCATATATTATTAAAATATCTGTTAAGTCTAGTTTATACCAATTGACACAAGCCGATACAGCTTCTCCACTTAAATTCATAAAAGTTAATGGCTTCATAAATACTACTTTCTGCCCCGCCACATTTCCTTCACCAATAATGGATTTAAATTTATTTTTACTCAACTGCACATTTAGATGATGTGCTACGTAATCTATTGCATCAAACCCGACGTTATGTCTTGTACCTAAATATTTTGCACCAGGGTTACCTAACCCTACAATTAATTTCATGCTTTCACCTCTTACTACGCATTATAATGTACATACTTAATACTGTCAATCTTTTTAACTCTGCAAAGGCAAGGTGATAACCAAATCTATAATATTTTTTAATTGTCACTGCTCTAAAATATATGATACTCATAAATCCGTTAGCTTTTTCATATATTTATATATCTAATATTTTGAAAGGAATGATGTTAATTATGTATATACATACATCTTCTAATTTATCAAACCAACAAGTAGGCGGTGCCTTAATCGTCGAGACACGTACTAAAGATCTTATACCTGTCGCCAACGTCGAGGTAACCATTTCAAGTCAAGATGAAACAGGCAAACTTACTACCATAGCTACATTATTTACCAATTCTTCTGGGCAAACTCCAATAATTGTATTAGATGCACCTATACTCTCAGAAAGTGAGGACCCAAACTTCACAGGCATCCCATACGCAACTTATCATATTTCAACTAAATGTAACGGATATATTCCTGTAATAATTGAAGGTTCTCAAATATTTAGCGAAGTAACTTCTATACAGCCTATCACGTTAATGCCTATAGAAGACATGACTGTTGACCCGTTTTCTTTTGACAGGCAACTAAACGAGGTTATATCTATCGGTCAATCCACCTTAATCGGCGACTACGCACCAAAAATACCTGAGAGCGAAACTAAAGATGTATCCGCTACTGGATTTGTAGTTTTAAGCGAAGTCGTTGTACCAGAATATATTATAGTTTATGCTGGCTCACCTAATAGTACTGGTGCACCAACTTATACAGTAAGATTTAGAGATTATATAAAAAACGTAGCTTCTTCAGAGATCTATCCTACTTGGCCACGTGAGACTATTAAGGCTAACGTTATTGCAATTATATCATTCACCTTAAATAGGGTTTATACAGAATGGTATAGAAATCAAGGAAAAACTTATACAATTACTAATTCCACTGCTGTTGACCAAGCATTTATTTATGGCAGAAATATATTTGATACAATCTCTTCTGTAGTAGATGAATGCTTTGATATATATATAAAGAGGCCAGGAGTAATCCAACCACTTCTAGCACAATACTGCGATGGTCAAAAATCAACGTGTCCTGGTTGGATGACCCAATGGGGCAGCCAGCAATTAGGCGAAGATGGATTAAAATATGACCAGATTTTAAGATATTTCTACGGTAATACCATCGAAATATTATCTGCTAAAGTAGTAAGCGGTATCCCAGAATCTTACCCTGGCACTGCTCTTAGAGAAGGTAGCCAAGGAACTAATGTACGCATTATCCAAGAACAGTTAAATCGAATTTCTAATAATTATCCACTTATACCAAAGGTTCCAACTACTGGCATATTTGATCCACAAACAACAGAAGCAGTAAAAGTATTTCAGCGGGTATTCCACTTAACACCAGATGGTATAGTCGGAAAAAGCACTTGGTATAAATTATCATATATTTATGTTGCTGTAACTAAAATTGCTGAACTTACCTAATTTTTTATACACAAAAAGGGGTTACCTCAATTCGGGTACCCCTTTATTTTTACTTGCTAATTTAACTTGTTTTGCATTCTTGATAATATTGTTACCATTTCTGCTCTTGTTACTGCTTTTTCTGGTTCCATTGTATTCTCACTGGTTCCATTTAATATGCCTGCTTGTATACAATAATCTATTGCTTCTTTATACTCTGATGCAGATATATCCGCAAATTCTTTTGTAATGCTACCACTCTCAATTTCATTGCCCACTAATTCATATATTACTTGTGCTAATAATCCTCTAGTCATAGCACCGCTTCCAACTTGTGCAATATCCATTAACGTATCTTCTGTTAACTTAGATGCTATTGATGCAATTGAGTTATATGCCCAGTTGTTTTCATTCGTGATATATTCTTCTACTGTACTTCTTGATAATTTCATATCTGTTATATCATTGATTAACAAAAATCTATCTAAGAATGTAAAAGTATCTGCAAGTACTAACGGTTGCCTAGGGTTAAATGCACCGTTTGAATCACCTACCACTATACCCAGTTCAGTCATCTCCTTAACTCCCACACTTGCCCAGTGGTTTTCAGCCACATCTATAAATATCGCATCTTTTGTTGGAGATAATACAATTGCATTACTAAATATATCTGATTTAACTCCTACTTCTTCTAATATACTTGGGTTAGCTAGTATTGATAATATTTCTTTATCGCTATATGTGCTACCCAATATATCTTTTAATATATCATAAGTTAATTGTTGATTTAAACTTGTATATGGCATATTTTCGTAAAAGTTTTCTTTCATCTTAGCTTTAGAAGTAGTTGACAATTTAGCCAGCTTTTCTTTTGTGTCATATACATCTATCGCTGTTATAGAATGTGCATTTAAGAAGTTTGTAAATATTTCTTCTTCAGCAACTGTCATTCCTATTGTTACTGCTTTTTCTTTTTCATCCGTAGTTAATACGGTATTACTTGTCGTCGTACTAATACTTGTTGGGCGATTTCTAACCGTTACTCTAATCTCTAACGTATTTTCATTCCCTGCTTTGTCTGTTGCAGTATAAGTTAATATATATGTTCCTGTACTATTTGTATTTAAACTACTTACTAAGCTACCTGATTTAGTTATTACAGGTGTTAATTCTCCTAAATATCCGTCAACATCGTCTCTAGCCGTTACAATAGGCATAGTAAAGTTATTCC
>MDJN01000020.1 GCA_001995005.1 Candidatus Parepulonipiscium sp. PG-Nun2H_MBin03
CACATCTTCGTAATCTATATTATCATTTGATAATAATTTACTTACCGTCATATGCGTACATGATGCATATCCTGCCAAAACTAGTTGGCTCGGTTTTAGGTCTGTTCCCAGCCCTCCCATATCGGTCGTTTGACCGGCATAAATCGGTCTTATATTTTCATCTGTTGTTAACGTTATTTGCGTCGTCCAATTGTTATCTTTCTTGCTTGCTACTACCATTTTTTTTACACTCTCCTTAATTTATAAACTCTCGCTTTTACCTAGCGGTTTAGGTTTTTTTACAAATATATTTATAAAATTGTTGATTATCTTATTAAAAGTTCTCATGACCTTATTCCTTGATAAAATATACGTAATAAATATAGATGTTACCAAACATATAAGCAGTTGTAACCAGGTATATGGAATAAAATGATTTATAATAAAGACTAACGAAACTAAATACGTATGCAATATATAAACCGAAAATGTATTATTACCCACTGTACTAAAAAACGTCTTATTAGGTTTAACTATATTTATTAATATATATACAAAAGAAAAGCCAATTATATACATGCACCCTCGTGCAAGTAACGCTACCCAAACAGGTATAGAAAAATTATCATACGAGCTACTTCCGTATAAAAATTCTACAGGTATCACGTGAAAATACGATAACAATACTGCTAATATACCAGTCAAAATTAATATTACTATGCTCAGTATAATATTTTTATGTCTAAGCCCCAGCAATATTTCTTCGCTAGTATAATATCCGCCTAGAAAAAACGGCAAAAAGAATATTGTCCTAGATAAAGATAAAAATACTCCAAATTCTTTTGATAATCCTGTTGTTACCCCTAGTATAAGACTGATAACAAATATATACTTAATCCGTATCAAATCCTTTAAAAGAATTCTCCAAAAAAACATACTAATTAAATACCATAATGCCCACCCCGGAGTCAGTATAGACATACTCTCAATTCCCACAACCGGTATACTTACAACATTCCATATTGTATTAAATATAAGATATGGTACCAAAAAGTTTCTAACTGCCTTAGCCCGGCTTTTTCCGACGTTTTTTGAAAAATATCCTGACACAAAAACAAATACCGGCATATGAAATAAATATATAAACATATATATAACTTCAATAAAAAAGGACGAATCTTTATATAGCTCTAATGCATGTCCAAACACCACAAAGAATATCAGCAGTCCTTTTAAGTTATCAAGTAGATAATTTCTTGTTTTTTCTATAACATTTCACCGCCTTAAATAATTGCGTCTATCCACTCTTTAGCTATTAATATATGTCCTTTTGCAGAAGGGTGTACCCCGTCTTTGGTCCAGTAGCAATTTGGTTTTTCAATGCACACTTTATCATTAAATCGTAACTGCAGCGGAATGTAACTCGCATTATATTCATGTGCCAAATGGCTTACTATCTCTATCTTTGGTGCCAAATCTTCTCTCCATTCAAGTTGCTTAGGCTCTGTTGGTAATAAAAACGGAGACATTAACACTATTTTTACATCCGGAAATTTTTCTTTTGTGGTGTCAAGAATATAGTTATAGTTACTTCTAAACTCTTCTTTGCTTATAAATAAATTTGTATCATATCTTCTTAAAGTATCATTAATCCCTATTAAGATAGATAATATATCTATCTGCTCAAGTGGCATCGTCGATCTTTTCCATCTTCTTTTTAAGTCTTTACTTCTGTTACCTGATATTCCTTTATTTATACAAGTTACATTATCATAATGTTGTTGTATATAATAATTAACTAAGTTCACATATCCATTTCCTAAATCAGTGTGATCTATCTTATTTCTATCACAATCAGTTATACTATCTCCTTGAAATAAAATAATACTGTTTTCTTTAATCATGTTGCTTATCCTCCTTTAAATATTTTTAACTTCTTTTCTCATTTAATCTGATAATTATAATGATTGTAGTTTTTGATAACCTATTTTAGTATATGCAGTTTTTATAAGTTTCACTTGTTTTTTTAAGATTTTTATATTTGCATGGCAAAAGACATTGTAATAGAATTATGTTAAAGTACAAATAATTGTCTATAGTAGAGGGCATACTAAATTATACTTATCCAGAAAGAAGGAGTTGTACGATGCTTAAAGTAAGAAATATATTTCAAATCATCTCTGAATTATTATTGGCAATTTTATCTGCTGTAATTATTACCCAATTTATATTTATGCATTCAAGTGTTCCCACCGGTTCTATGATACCTACTATATTAATAGGAGACCACCTAGCCTTAAATAAGATTACTGCATATTATCGCATGCCCAAACGTGGCGAAATTATCGTATTTTTTAATGGCCAAGATAATTTAATTAAACGAGTTATAGCTCTTCCAGGCGAAGAAGTAGATTTAATTAATGGAATAGTTTTAATCAACGGGACACCTTTAGATGAACCATATTTAAATGAACCAAACTCTACGTTTCCTATTACCTATAATATAGACTTTCCATATGTAGTTCCTGATGAATATATTTTTGTTTTAGGAGATAATCGAAAAAACAGCTCAGATAGCCGTGACTTTGGCCCTATATCAAGGCATGATATAGTGTCTATTGGAGCATATAGAATTTATCCGTTTTCTGATATGGAAGTATTACATTAAAGTCTTCTACGGCTACTTAATTAGTCGTAAAAGACTTTGCATTTATACAAAGTTAGTATAATATTTTTTAAGCTTAACTAGGCTATCTCGTAATGTAGCAGCTTTTTCAAATTCCAATTCATTAGCAGCTTTTTTCATTTCCTTTTGCACCTTAGTTATAGCTTTTTCAAGCTCCGCTTTATTCATAGATTCGGGCTCTTTATCTAATACTACAGATTTAACTTCTTTTGTCGCTATAATAAGTTCTCTTACCGCCTTTTTTATAGTTTGCGGAACTATGTTATGCTCTTTATTATATGCCTGTTGTATTTCACGCCTTCTATTTGTCTCTGATATAGCATAATCCATACTACGTGTTATGTTATCCGCATACATAATTACTCTACCATTGACATTTCTCGCCACCCTGCCTATTGTCTGTATTAAAGAAGTTTTGGAACGCAAAAACCCTTCTTTATCAGCATCTAGTATAGCAACCAGCTCTACTTCTGGTATATCAAGCCCTTCTCTTAATAAATTTATTCCTATCAAAACATCAAAAACACCCATTCTTAAATCTCGTACTATCTCTATGCGCTCTAACGTATCTATGTCTGAGTGCAAATATTTTACCTTAACACCTACTTCACGTAGAAAATCCGTTAAGTCTTCAGCCATTCTTTTTGTTAATGTGGTGACCAAAACCTTGCCACACCCTTCTGTTACACAATTAATTTCTGATAATAAATTATCAATTTGCCCTGCAATTGGGCGTATCTCAATTTCTGGGTCAACCAATCCTGTTGGCCGTATTATCTGCTCTGCTATGCTTAGTGAATGTTCAAGCTCATAATCTGCTGGCGTTGCCGATACATATAAAATTTGGTTTATCTTACTCTCAAACTCATCAAACATAAGTGGCCTATTATCCAGTGCAGAAGGCAGTCTAAATCCATATTCCACTAATACATTTTTTCTAGCTTTATCCCCGTTATACATTCCTCTAATTTGCGGTAGAGTAATATGAGATTCATCTATTATAATCAGATAATCTTTTGGGAAATAATCTAGTAAAGTAAATGGTGTACTACCTTTTTGTCGCCCAGATAAATGCATAGAATAGTTTTCCACTCCTGAGCAATACCCCATTTCTCTTAACATTTCTACGTCAAAATTAGTTCTTTGCATAAGCCGTTGCATCTCCAATAGCTTATCTTCTTGCTTTAATTCTTTAATCCTGCCATCCAATTCTTCTTCTATCGCTCGTATAGCTTCTAACATCTTGTCCGGTGCAACGGCATAATGAGACGCTGGAAAAATTGCTACATGAGAGCGTAGCCCCATCACCTTTCCAGTTAAAGAATCTATCTCAGATATCTTTTCTATCTCGTCGTCAAAAAATTCTACCCGTATACCACTTTCACTCATTCCAGCCGGAATAATTTCCACAACATCTCCTCTGACACGAAATGTACCTCGTGCAAACTCATTATCATTTCTATCATATTGAATTTGCACAAGTTTTCTTAGCATATCATCTCGCAATAAAGTCATCCCTGTTCTTATAGAAAGCACTTGATTTTCATAATCAACAGGGTCGCCTAGCCCGTATATACAAGATACGCTTGCTACTATTATAACATCTCGCCTTTCAGTTAAAGCTGCTGTTGCAGAGTGGCGTAATTTATCTATCTCTTCATTTATACTAGAGTCTTTTTCGATAAAAGTATCGCTATGCGGAACATACGCCTCTGGTTGATAATAATCATAGTATGATACAAAATACTCAACAGCATTGTTTGGAAAAAATTCTTTAAACTCGCTATATAATTGAGCCGCTAATGTCTTGTTATGTGCAATAATTAACGTAGGTTTTTGTACTTTTTCTATTATATTCGCCATAGTAAAAGTTTTTCCAGACCCCGTTACCCCTAGTAAAGTTTGATAGGTATTTCCTCTTTCTATACTATTTGATAACTTATCAATTGCCTGCACCTGATCTCCCATAGGTAAAAAGTCTTGCTGTATCTTAAACATTGTTAGCTCCTTAAAATTTTTCTTAAAGTAATACTAATCCTAATGATATAATTACACCAGAATATAGTAACGTAATTATACAATACCCCATTATATCCTTTGCACCTAATTTTGCAATCCCTAACGCTGGCAAAGCCCAGAACGGTTGTAACATATTAGTCCAAGCATCTCCCCAGGCTATTGCAATTGCTGTTTTAGCTGCATCAACCCCTAGTTCTGCACCTGCTGGCATCATAATTGGTGCTTGCACTGCCCATTGGCCACCGCCTGATGGTACGAAGAAGTTTACCACACCCGCACTTAAAAAAGATAACGCTGGGAAAGTAACTTCTGTTGATATATTTACAAATATATTTGATATCAACCCTGCTAATGAAACTCCATCTGCATTTACTCCGCTCATCATTCCTATAATACCTGCATAGAATGGGAATTGTAACATAACAGGTCCTGCACCTTTTGCAGCTCCCATTAAAGCATTTAGGTAATTACGTGGTGTTTTGTGCAATAATATACCACTGAACATAAATATGAAATTAACTATATCTAAAGTTAAATTAAAGCCTTTATCCGCAAAATATAGTATAATATAGGTAAACCCTAACACAGATATCAGTAACGTTACTAGCACGCTATTTTCTAATTTTTCCGCTGGTGTCATTTTACCCGTTGGTATACTATTAGAAGGAGTTTCATCTTTTAATAACTTTGCATCTATTGCAACCACCATATCTGGTGATGGGTGCATCGCCGCATTCAGTAGAGGCAATGTCACAAATAATATAAGTACTATTATCATATTGGTCGTAGAAAAAATAGTAAATGCAGTTGATATGCCCTCCGCTCCTATTATGCCACCTGTAGCATTCACTACTGCATCTCCGCCACTTGCTATAGTAAGCGGTATTGAACCGGATAATCCTGCGTGCCAAAGCAAAAAGCCTGAATATGCTGATGCTATTAGTAATCTATAGTCCACTCCCTTTACTTGTTTAGCAATTTCTTTTGCAAATATTGCACCAATTACTAAGCCAAATCCCCAGTTAATAAGACAAGCTATTGCAGATACAACTGTAACTAACATAATTGCATGTGTTGGTTTTTTTGGTATTTTTGCAAGTGATACTAATATTTTATTAATTGCTGGTGCAGTTGCAAGAGCATTACCTAATACTAATACTAATGCCATTTGCATAGAGAATGCAAGTAAGCTCCAAAATCCGCCGCCCCAGTGAGATACCATAGCTAACGGAGCTTGCCCTGTAAAAATCATCCCTCCTATAAATATAGCAAAGGTTAATACAATACAAAACAAAAACGGATCTGGTAAATAATTTTGCACTAATTTAACACAACTATTTGTAAACTTTTTAAACATAACAAATCCCTCCTTTGATAATACTTATACATTAAATTTGGAAAAATATAATATATTAATTTTCAAAAAATATAATATATGTATATATATGAAGTTATTATAAAGATAATTATACTATTTCCGGAAGATTTTGTCAATAAAATAACAAATTTTAGAATAAATTTTAGAACAAAAGCTATATTCTCCATTTAACGATTGATGAAGAATATAGCTTTTAATTACATATTTTTTAAGTTTTCATCTATAATAAGCGTAGTACCTGTAGCTTCTTGCACTTGTTCTATAGTATAGTCTTTATTAATTTCTTTTAGAAGTAGCCCTTCTTTTGTTACTTCTATAACACCCATTTCAGTTATAATTAAATTAACTTGGCCTGCCGCTGTCAGTGGTAGCGTGCATTCTTCTAATATTTTGTGTTTACCTTTATTAGTATGCTCCATAGCTACAATAACTTTTCTTGCTCCTACTACTAAATCCATGGCACCACCCATACCTGGAACTAATTTACCTGGTATCATCCAATTAGCAAGGTTTCCATTTTTATCTACTTGCAATGCTCCTAAAACTGTTGCATCCACATGCCCGCCTCTAATAATGGCAAAGGATGTTGCACTATCAAAAAAAGCTCCGTCTTTGCTAATAGTTACAGGATTTCCTCCTGCATTTACTACATACGGGTCTTCATCTCCTTTTGCAGGAGTTGGACCTATCCCAATAAATCCATTTTCGGATTGAAAAATTATATCCTTATCATCATCAATATAATTTGCAACTAAGGTTGGCAAACCTATTCCTAAATTTACAACATCTCCGTCTTGTAATTCACGTGCTACACGCTTTGCAATAAATTCTTTCATTAGTTTTTCTCCCCATCTATAATATAGTCTACAAAAATATGTGGTGTAACTACATTTTCTTGTTGAATTTCTCCAACCTCAACCACCTTATCTGCTTCTACAATAACCGTATCAGCTGCCATTGCCATTATAGGGGCAAAATTTCTAGTCGATCCTCTATAGTAACAATTCCCTTTTTTATCTACCATATAAGCTGAAATCAGGGCAACGTCTGCCTTTAGCGGAAGTTCTAATAAATATTCTTTGCCATCAACTTCAATTATTTTTTTGCCATCTTGCACTACTGTACCCAATCCAGTAGGTGTTAAAAATCCACCTAACCCTGCACCTGCACTGCGTATTCTTTCTGCCAATGTACCTTGTGGAATTAATTCAAAGTCTGTTTCTTTTTCATTTAGTTGGCGTATAGATTCTGGGTTTAAACCTATATGAGATGTTTTTACCTTAGCAAATTGCTTAGTTACAATTAATTTTCCTACGCCATAATGTGTCCAGCTAGTGTCGTTGCAAATTAAAGTTAAATCCTTAACTCCCAGCTCAACTAACTTATCTATTATTTTGTGCGGTGTGCCACACCCCATAAATCCACTGACCATAATTGTCATTGAGTCTTTTACAATATCTTTTAGGTTGTCTAACGTTATTAATTTCACCTTGGTTCTCTCTCCTTCAAAATTTAGATTGATTTCAAAACTACGCAAGTTCCCATTCCACCGCCTATGCATAAAGACGCTAAGCCATAGGTTACATTTCTTTGTTTCATTGCATGTACTAGAGTAGTTATTATTCTTGCCCCTGATGCTCCTAGAGGGTGCCCAATAGCAATTGTTCCACCGTTTACATTTATTCTTTGTTTAATCCATTCTTCATCTATATCTTGATATATTTCTACTAAGCACTTTAAAACGCCTATAGATTGTGCTGCAAACGCCTCATTAAGCTCAATTAATTCCATATCCTTTAGGTTTAAGTTGCATTTATTGAGAGCATTTTTAATAGCTGGCACTGGACCTAGTCCCATCACCTCTGGAGCCACTCCTCCTTGACCTATAGAAACAATCTCAGCCATCGGTGTTAAATTATATTCTTTAATAGCTTGCTCAGAAGCTACTATAATTATACTTGCTCCATCATTCATTCCAGTTGCATTTCCTGCTGTAACAGTTCCACCTTTTTTAAAGGCTGGTCTTAATTTGGCTAAGGCACCTAAACTAGTTGTTCTGTTTGGAAACTCATCTGTACGAAATATATGCTTACCCTTTCGTGTAGTAACCTCAACAGGGACTATTTCCTCTTTAAATATGCCATCATCTATTGATTTTACTGTTTTTTGTTGTGACCAAAAAGCAAATTCATCTTGTTCTTCTCTACTAATTTTATACTCTTCTGCAACATTTTCTGCAGTTATGCCCATAGGATAGTGATTGAAAGAATCCAGCAAACCATCAGTCATTATACTATCTTGCAAGTTCATTCCACCTATTTTATGCCCTGTTCTTACAGCAGCATCAGTTACAAATGGAACTTTACTCATAACTTCTACTCCACCTGCAACAATTAAATTTGCCTCTCCTGCCTTAATTGCATTATAAGCTGTCATAACTGTTTTCATACCACTTCCACAAATCATATTCACAGAATAAGCTGGTATTTCTACTGGTATCCCTGCTAAAAGGCTTGCTTGCCTAGCAATTCCTTGTCCTTGCCCTGCCGGCAAAACACTCCCTAATATTACTTCATCTATTTTCGTTTTGTCAATTGATAAATTTTCTAAAGTTTGTTTTATTACCTGTCCTGCTAAATCTCCAGGTGCTATGCTAGCTAATTGACCCAAAAATTTTCCTATTGCACTACGTTTTGCTTCAACAATATAAACCTTGCTCATTACAGCCTCCTACAACATTTGTTTAAATTTTAACATTTTTTTGTTAATAATATGGGCAACTTGTATATAGTTTTTAATGTATTACTCTAATCCACAGTATACTTTACTTATAGTGGAATGTCAAACAATTATTATAAAATCTTAAAATTTTTTTTCATATTTTACAGTAGTTTAAAAGTTCTAGAGTAATTAGGTATTTATAGAGGGGTGTTGGGGGCGTCTCCCCCACAATGGACTCCGTCCCTTGACCCTCTTGAGGCCAGATTTTGCAAAATTCAATCCCAAATATCATGACAGTTACTATAGTACATTAATTTATATCTTTTTATTAAAAGCTCGAGAGTAATTAGGTATTTATAGAGGGGGGTTGGGGGTGCTTCCCCCACAAGGGACTCCGTCCCTTGACCCTCTTGAGGTCAGATTTTGCAAAATTCAATCCCAAATATCTTCAATTACATTAATGCGGTTAATATAGCCACATGGCTTGAAATTCATCATAATTTCTTGTATAATTTACAATTATTTTTTAGAGAGGAAATTAAATATGAAATTAGGAATTGTAGGACTTCCAAACGTAGGAAAAAGTACCTTATTTAATGCATTAACAAAAGCAGGTGCCGAATCTGCCAATTATCCCTTTTGTACCATAGAGCCAAACGTAGGCATTGTCGCTGTCCCTGATAAGCGTCTAGACGTTTTGCATCAGATGTATAATTCACAAAAAATATTGCCTGCTGTATGCGAATTTGTTGATATAGCTGGGCTTATAAAAGGAGCCAGCAAAGGTGAGGGGCTGGGTAATCAATTTTTATCTCATATAAGAGAAGTTGATGCTATTGTACAAGTAGTACGTTGCTTTGATGATGATAATATTATACACGTAGATAAAAATGTTGACCCTATTCGTGATATAGAAACTATCAATTTAGAACTGATTTTTTCGGATATGGAGCTTTTAGAAAGAAGAATTGCCAAAACCAAAAAGGCTGCCAAAGCTGACAAAAATGCCTTACGAGAAATAGGGTTAATAGAAAAATTATATGAACATTTAGAAAGTGGTAATTCTGCAAGAAGCTTTGATACAGATAATCAAGATGATGCTATCTTTATTAATTCTTTAGGCTTAATCAGTAGCAAACCTGTCTTATACGCAGCCAATGTAGCAGAAGAAGATTTGGCTGAAGAAAATGAATATGTTCAAACTTTACGTAAATTTTCTGAAGATGAGGGTTCTGAGGTATTTGTGATATGTGCAAAAATCGAAGAAGAACTTTCTCTATTAGATGATGAGGAAAAAGAAATGTTTTTAGAAGATTTGGGCATAACTGATACTGGGTTCGATAAACTAATAAACGCAAGCTATAAACTGCTAGGGCTTATTAGCTATCTTACAGCCGGTCCTAAAGAAGTGCGTGCTTGGACTATCACCAAGGGCACCAAAGCACCAGGTGCTGCCGGAAAAATCCATTCCGACTTTGAACGTGGCTTTATTCGAGCTGAAATAGTAAACTTTGATGACTTGGTCAACAGCGGTTCGTATAATGCTGCTCGTGAAAAAGGATTAGTAAATGTTGAAGGCAAAGAATATATTGTAAAAGATGGGGATATTATTTTATTTAGATTTAATGTATAACAAAAAGAACTTCTACTCGTTATATTGAGTAAAAGTTCTTTTTCACTTAATTAGCATTTAATAATGCATATGCACTTTGAGCTGTTTGAGAATATTGGCTAATAAATTCTGTTAAATCTACTGCTTCTTGTTCTGCTTGCTCTTCTGCTGCCAACTCTTCTTTAGCTTCTTCACGTGATTGTGCAACAGATTCCATTAACTCATCTAACTCGTCTGAGCTGTTAAGCGTCTCAAAAGAAAGTACGCTGCTTGTGGATAAAATATTTTGAGCATTTGTTAAATCTTCTCCAGTTAAAACACTTGATGTAGTATCTGTCGTGCTCGTTTCCGTTTCTTGTGATGGTGGTGGTGGTGGCGGTGGTGGTGGACGATGCCCTTCTGCTTTTTGCGTATAGCTAGTATCTTCTGCTTTTTGAGTATAGCTTGTATATAAAGACGAATAATCATATACACTACTATCAATTGTCATAGTTTAAACCTCCTAAATAATAACATTTGTGTGACTTTTCAATTAATATTATAAGATATTAACCTTAAATAAACCTTAAGCCTGTAATTTATTTCTATAATATTGGTAATATTACTTTTATTATAACGTTTTTGCCATCTTGGCTCTCTGCAGTAATCTTCCCTTTATGGCTAGTCACAATTGCTTTTGCCATAGATAAACCTATGCCAAATCCACTGGTATTTCTGGATTTATCCATTCTATAAAATCTTTCAAACCATTCGTCATATTGTTTAATTTCTAAATCTTCGGCACTATTTGTTACAACTAAGATATATTTGTTATTTATTAGTTTTAAAGATATATTTAATATAGTATTTTCTATACTATATTTTAAAGCATTTTCTAATAATATAGAAATTAATAACTCTATATTTTGCATATCACCTTTATAATATAAATCTGTTTGTATATCCTCATAGTCTAGCGTTTTATTATTTGTGGTAGCCACAATTTCAAAAAACATGCAACTTTCAATTATAAGCTCAGATAAACAAAAATTGGTTTTATTAATTATATTATTTTCTTCTAATTTAGTTAACGATATTAAATAATCTATTAACTTAGTTAATTTATTAATTTGTTCTACTATACTACTTGTCCACGTACTTGCCCCGTTTTGTATTTCTAAAACTTCCACACTTCCTTTTATAATTGTGAGCGGTGTTTTTAACTCATGCGTTACTCCAGTAATAAATTCTTTTTGACGTTCATATCCTTTTACAATAACTGATACTGCTCTTTTAGACAGTAATGTAATTAATCCCGAAATTGCTATAAACGCCATAAAAAATACCATTAGGCTATTTATAAAAGCATTATAGCTCATGCTAAACTCAGCAGTGCAGTCAATAAAATGCATTCTGATTAAATCTGGAGTTTTGACTATAGCATATTTATAGTTATTAATAAATCCTTTACCTGCATCCTCACCTATTAATTTATTAGCATATTGTATAGCCTCTACTCTGTCTGTAAAGTGGCACTTACTCATATCCACATGCGTAATATTATACTCCATATCAAATTCCACAACAAACTGTTCAAAATAATATGGTATAGCTCTTTTTATGGCATCTCCTGCAAGTATTGGCATATTATTTGGAGGCGGAGGAGCCGTAATATTAGATGGCGTATAATTTAATATAGCTGCATCAATATTTCTGTCCGTACGAATTTTGATAATGTTTATATAATTTATACCATTTATAAATACCAACAATGTAAATAGCACTATAAATACTATACTAACAGAAAATGTTATAAATTTTTTTCTTAGGATTTTTTCCAAGCTATATTTCCTCCAGTCTATAGCCTACATTACGCACTGTTTTTATTGTAATATTCGCTTCTAAGGAAGCTAATTTTTTTCTAAGCGTCGATATGTGCACCCATACTGTGCTAATATCAACATCGCTATCATATCCCCATATACGTTCTACAAATTTTTCAGCTGATATTATGCTACTTTTATTTGACATAAGCATCTCTAATATTTGAAATTCCTTATTTGGTAGTCGTATACTTTCTTTGGTTGTTGAAAGTTCCAGCGTTGTTGGGTTAAGTATTGTATTTCCTAGAGCTATAACTGAACTTGTCTGCTCCACCTTTCTTGTCATAACTCGTATCCTTGCTAATAATTCTGCGGCTTCAAATGGTTTTGTCAAATAATCATTTGCACCATTATCAAGTCCTAATATCTTATCGTCTATTTGCGATTTAGCACTTAATATTATAATTGGTACAGTATTTCCACTGCTTCTCACTTTCTTTAATACGCTAATTCCGTCTAGCTTTGGTAGCATTAAGTCTAGTATAACCCCTTCATAATTACAAGTTTGTATATAGTCTAGTGCACTTATCCCGTCATACACCACATCAACAGAATAGTTATTATGTTTTAAAATAGCTACTAAAATGTCGGCAAGTTGTTTTTCATCCTCACACACTAAAATTCTCATACTTACTCCTTTCTCACTCATTATTTTTATATAATTAATCATTTTTATTATAACTCATTTCTAATGCAATATGCAATAAAAGCCAATACTATCTTAGCATTCAGATAATAATGACATAAAATAACTTGTACAAATTTAACTAGCATGCTATAATGAGATGTAAAAATTTAAAGACGAGGTGATTTAATGGCAACATTAGGATTATTAGCAATTATTACAGCAAAAGAAGGAAAAGGCGCAGTTGTTAAAGAAGAACTATTAAAGCTTATTCCACCAACCCGTGCAGAAGCTGGGTGCTTAAAGTACGAATTATCTGCAGATAATAAAAACCCAGATAGATTTGTATTTATCGAAGAATGGGAAACTTATGACCTATGGCAAGACCACATGAAGAGTAGTCATATCGCTGCACACAATAAAGCGGTTGACGGCTTAACAGAACCTCTACAACTTTTTGAACTTACACTTATAAAATAGAAGAAAACTTACAGCCCCTTATTTAGGGGTTGTATATATTTGCTCTACCTTAAATTAACATGAAAGGAAAATTAGATGAACTTATGCACAATAGCTAGTGGCAGTAGTGGTAATTGTACTTATATAAATACTGATGATGTAAGTATTTTAATTGATGTCGGCATCAGCGGGCAACGTGTTATAGATGCATTAACTCAAATTAATGCTAAACCTGAAAATATTGATGCTATTTTTATTACGCATGAACATATAGACCACATAAAGGGAGCTGGTATATTTAGTCGAAAATATAATGTTTCTATATACGCTACACAAAAAACTTGGGATGTAATCCTACAAAATAATCTAGTAGGCACTCTTGATAGTAATAATATAAAAATTATTGAGCCATTAACTACAATTAGCCTTAATCATCTAAATATAACTGCATTTCCTATAAGTCATGATGCCATAGAGCCGGTCGGTTATGTATTTGAAGCTAATCAAAAAAAGCTAGGTCTTGTAACTGATATAGGCATTGTGGATGATATTGCACGAAATATTCTTAAAGAATGTAACGGAATAATGCTAGAGTCCAATCATGACCCAAACATGCTAGAGGTTGGCAGATATTCTTATTATCTTAAAAGGCGCATCGCTAGTAAAATCGGACATCTTAGCAATGAAGATGCATCAGATTTTCTGGCAAACCTTTACCATAAAGATTTAAAATGGGCTATGTTTGCACATCTTAGCAGTGATAATAATGTCCCCTCACTAGCTTATATTACAGCCAAAAACGCCTTAAGTGCTCATGGCATTACTATAGGTAAAGATATTGACATTTATATTGCAGACAAAAAATCAGTTTCTCCAGTTTTAAGCGTATAGATGCTCTATGCAAAAAGAGCCAGTGCCTAGGAAAATCTTTTTTCAATAGCAACTGCCCTTTTTGGCATTTCGCAAACTGTCTCTCGGCATATGCAGTGCCTACATTTAACAAAATCCTTATAGCATTCTTGAACTATATTTTCATTTAACATATCTCTCATCAGACTAATTTGTTTTAATACGCATTGTCGCAATCCGTAAGTATTCTTTACTATAAAAGTTTTATTTTTATATACCAACTTTCCATAAGGCGGTCTTTTATTATATACTTCTTCTATTATCAAAAAATATGTTATAAGCTGATATAAATCACCTTCATGCGGATAATCTTCTTTTAAAGTACCACTTTTTAATTCTAGTGGAATAAGCTGTGCGGTAAATATTTTCCTAAATATATAATCCGGCTTGCCTTGCAAGTCTAATTTTTTAGCGACTAGTAGTTTTCCTCCATTCGTATCAGTATAATATATTGTCGAAAACCACACTCCAACTTGTTGTTTATTAATTACACGTATATCCCACCTACTGTTATAAATTATTATAAACAAAAATATTATTCCAATAAAAACATATATTATATTAGCATCACTCATAATACATATCCTATATATGCTAATATAAGCAAAATAATTATCTGCACTCTAATAACCACTTGATATTTAACATGGTATTTTTTATGAAATTTATTTCCCTTTATAAAATTATTCGTACTATTAGGATATTGCACTCCTGAATTTTTATATCTTTTATATATCTCCTTTTGTCCATACACTCGGTTATAATACCAACTATATGGACAATAAGTAAATCTATTTACTTCACTTGCACTAATCCTTTTTTTATTGTTGTACATAATTTGTATTCCTAATATTTCTGTTTAACACTTTATTAAATCCTGTATATTTTTGTTCTTGTGCATTACTTAACAATTCTTCCATCATCTTCGCTCGAGAATCCGTATAGTCTGCTAAATGCACTATCATCCCTTCTATACATTTTGGCACTTCAGGCGACCCATACTCCTGCTCACCATGATGCGATATTAATATATGTCCTATTAATAATGCCGTATCTTTGTTAAACTCATCAAATGTTGCCACTCTTTCCATCACCATCTGATACCCCAGTACAACATGCCCTATCATTTGTCCATCGTCTGTATACTCATTTTGAGGATAGCCTGATAATTCCTTAATTTTACCAATGTCATGCAGCAAACACCCTGCTATTACTAAATCCCTATTTACATAATCATATTGCTTAGCTAAAAAGTCTCCTAACTTTGTGGTTGATATAGTGTGTTCTAATAGTCCATTAAGATATGCATGATGAACTGATTTAGCTGCAGGCTTGTTTAAAAATTGATTATTTATCTCTTCATCATAAAAAATACTTTCAAGTAATTTTTTCAGATCCTCATTTTGTACACTCTCAATAAATGAGTATAAGCTCTCTTCTAGTTCATCCACATTCTTTTTAGTATGAGGGATTAAGTTTTTAAGTTCATATTCTTGAGGGGTTGCTAGCCTAATTTTAAACACATTAAGTTGCAATTGCTCCAAAAACACCGTTACTTCACCTTCAACATACACAATCTGTTCACTTTCATACTCACCAATTGAGCTATGAAATATCCAGATTTTCGCATCCACAATCCCACTAGCATCTTGAAGTTTTAGTGCTTGATAATCTTTTCCATTTTTGTTTTTTAGGATTTGTTTATTTTTCGCTATATAATATCCTTTTATTTGTGTAGAGGGTTTAAAATCTGCTATTATATCCATATTTCCACCTATTCCTTTAAGACTTCTTTATTATCTATCATATATTTTGCACCAGATACCACTGTTAGTATTAGAGATAGGTAAGCTAGTATTAAAGCTATACTTTGTAACATTCCATTTGATATAGGACATAGATAGACAACTATCATTACCATTTGTGCCACTGTTTTTGCCTTGCCTAAATTATTTGCTGCTACAACTATATTATTATTTGCTGCTACTAGGCGAATACCGGATATCATAAATTCTCTAAGTAGTATCAACACTACAATCCAAGCCGGCAACACCCCATTCGGCACCTTATCTCCTAGATATATTAAAGCTATCATAGCTGTTGCAACTAGCATTTTATCCGCAAGTGGATCCATAAACTTTCCTAAGTTAGTAACTAAATTTAATTTTCTAGCCAAGTATCCGTCTAAAAAGTCAGTTAAGCTTGCTACTATAAAAATAAGCAACGCTACCCACAATGTAGTTAGGATATCAAATATCGGAATCCATATAACCGCCATAAATACAAACACTAGTATAACTCTAAGAATAGTTAATTTATTTGCAATATTCATAAATTTCTCCAATCAAATCATACTTTTGTGCATGAATAATTTTTACATCTACATAATCTCCCGTAATCAGCTCCCCGGTGTATTCTATAAATACATTTGCATCCACATCTGGTGCATCTTGGTATGTTCGTCCTATATATACATCTTCGCCTGTTATCTTGCTTTCTATCAGAACTTTAAATATTTCCCCCACTTTTTTGCTAGCAATATTTGAGGCTATGTCATATTGTATATTCATAATGATATCTTTTCTTTCTAGCTTTGTGTCTTCATCAATTTGGTTTGCCATCTTTGCTGCCGGCGTACCCTCTTCTTGAGAATACGTAAAGACCCCTAGGTGGTCAAATTTTACTTCTTCAACAAAATCTACTAAATTAGCAAAATCTTCCTCCGTTTCTTCCGGAAATCCTACTATCAAAGTAGTTCTCAGCGTAATATTTGGGATATCAGCACGTAATTTTGCAATTGTCTCTCTTAATAAATTATTATTACTTTTTCTATTCATTCGTTTTAAAACTCTATCCGAAGAATGTTGTATTGGCATATCTAAATATTTGCATACTTTAGAATTTACTTTAATCTCTGCAATTAACTCATCTGTTATATTTTCAGGATAACAATATAATATTCTAATCCATTCTATTCCCTCTATCTTTGCAAGTTTAGCAAGTAATTTAGCTAATGTAGTCCCTATGTCAACGCCATACATTGTAGTATCTTGTGCAACCAATATTATCTCACTAACCCCATCTTTTGCAAGTCCTGATACTTCATATATAATTTTATCCATAGGACGACTTCTATATTTTCCTCTCAGGCTAGGTATTATGCAATATGTGCATAGATTGTCACACCCTTCGGCTATTTTTATATATGCGAAATGCCCAGAAGTAGTTAAAATTCGTGGCATATCCTCTATATGAATTTTATTAATATCTTCAAAATACGTTTTGGGACTAGTCTTTCCTATAATACTTCTTGCAATATGTGCTATTTTATCATAAGAAGTTGTGCCTATAACTGCATCAACTTCTGGCATCTCTTCTAAGATTTCTTCTTTATATCTTTGTGCCATGCATCCTGTTACAATCAAGACTTTGCATTTTCCTGTTTGCTTATATTGAGCCACTTCTAGTATCTGCTCAATGCTTTCATTTTTTGCCTCTTCAATAAAACAACAAGTGTTTACCACCAATACATCTGCTGATTGCTCTTCTGAGATTAGCGTAAACCCATCTTTATGCAACAAACCCAGCATATGCTCGCTGTCTACTAAATTTTTATCGCATCCAAGTGATACGAATGCTACTGTATTTAACAATTTTAATTCACCTTTCTTACTGCGGATGTTACACAATTTTTCATAAGCATTGCTACCGTCATAGGTCCAACCCCTCCTGGAACAGGAGTTATAAAACTTGCTGCACCTATGCACGATGCATAGTCAACATCACCACACAATTTCCCATCTTTATCTTTATTAATACCTACATCTATTATAACTGCACCTTTTTTTATCATATCTCCTGTTACTAAATTTATCTGACCTGTTGCTGATATTATTATATCCGCATCTTTAATTTGCTCATATAAATTATTCGTCTTTGAATGGCATATAGTTACAGTAGCATTTTCATTCAGCAACAGCATGCTAAGCGGTTTCCCAACCAAACTACTCCTACCAATAATTACACATTTTTGTGAATCTATTGGTATTTCATATCGTTTTAGCAGCTCTATAATTCCGATAGGTGTACAACTTATAAAATTTGGAGTGCCACTTATTAAAGCTCCTAAGTTTTCATGGCAAAATCCATCTACATCCTTATTCTTATCTATTGATTGCACCACCTCATCCGTATTTATGTGATTTGGCAAAGGAAGCTGAATTAATATTCCATCAACAGTATTATCGTTATTTAAAACTTCTACTAGCTCCATTATTTGGCCAGTCGTTGTTTCTTCTGGCAATTTATATATAAAAGACTTAATGCCTATATACTCGCAGGCTTTTCTCTTATTTCTTACATAAATCTCCGAAGCTTTGTTATCCCCAACCATTATAACAGCTAGACCAACATTCAACCCCAGTGCAATCTCTTTCTTCAATTCTTCTTTAATGATAGATGAAATTTTACTTCCATCTATCACTTTTGTATCTATATCCATTAAAATAACCCCGTTACTACGCCAGCATCATCTATATCAATTCTTTCTGCAGCTGGCACTTTTGGAAGTCCTGGCATTGTCATAACACTCCCTGTTAATGCTACAACAAAGCCTGCTCCTGCTGATATTCTAACTTCTTTTATTGTAGTAACAAAATTAGTTGGGGCACCCAGCAAGTTTGGATTATCCGAGAATGAATATTGATTTTTCGCCATACACACTGGTAAGCTAGAAAAGCCCATACTTTCAATTTGGTCAATAGCTCTTTTTGCAGCCGGTTCTATTTTGATGTCACTCGCTCCATATATTGAAGTGGCAATTTTTCTTATTTTATCCGTTATGCTTAACTGTGCTGGGTATAAATACTCAAATTCCGCAGGTTGATTTTC
Source organism: Candidatus Parepulonipiscium sp. PG-Nun2H_MBin03 (assembly GCA_001995005.1). Classification (GTDB taxonomy): domain Bacteria; phylum Bacillota; class Clostridia; order Lachnospirales; family Cellulosilyticaceae; genus Epulonipiscioides. The sequence goes on from MDJN01000020.1 coordinate 19,141, forward strand.
TAGCACATCCACTACTGCATGAGCAAGCTCAACCCCGCCTTCGCCGCCTAACTCCCATACTTTAGATATGGTAAATCTGGCACCAGCTGCATCACAAATTTGTTTAACCAAATCCATCTCTTCATCAGAATCAGTAATAAATGCATTTAGCGTAACTATTACTGGTACTCCAAACTGCTTTAGATTTTGTATATGTTTCTTAAGGTTACTTGCCCCTTGCTCCAGTACTTCTAAATTTGGTAATTCATTTTTACCCGCATATCCATTGTGCTTTAATGCACGAATTGTTGTTACCAATACAATAGCATCTGGAGAAATGCCCGCTTGCCTACACTTTATATCCATAAACTTTTCTGCACCTAAATCTGCACCAAATCCAGCTTCTGTTACAGTAATATCCGCAAGCTTTAACGCAAGTTTTGTAGCTCTTATACTATTTGAGCCATGTGCAATATTTGCAAAAGGCCCACCATGCATCAATACTGGAGTATTTTCTAGCGTTTGTACTAAATTTGGATTTATTGCATCTTTTAATAATGTGGCCATAGCTCCTTGTGCTTTTAAGTCCTTTGCTGTCACTGGTTGCTTATCATAAGTATACCCAATAATTATGTTTCCTAACTTAGTTTTTAAATCTGCCAAATCATTTGCAAGGCATAAAATAGCCATAACTTCTGATGCTACGGTAATCATAAAGCCATCTTGGCGTATCACTCCATTCAAATGAGAGCCTATGCCTACAATTACTTCACGTAAAACTCTGTCATTCAAATCAACACACCTTTTAAATGTGATACTAGCTGGGTCAATATTTAACGTATTCCCTTGATGAATATGGTTATCTATTATAGACGCTAATAAATTATTTGCAGCTCCCACCGCATGAATGTCACCTGTAAAATGCAGGTTTATATCCTCCATAGGCACTACTTGTGCATACCCTCCTCCAGCGGCTCCTCCTTTTATACCAAAGCAAGGACCTAGAGAAGGTTCTCTTAATGCGATAATAGCATTTTTACCTATTTTGTTTAACGCTTGTCCCAATCCTACTGTAATTGTAGTTTTACCCTCACCCGCTGGTGTTGGGTTTGTGGCAGTTACCAAGACTAGCTTCCCTGTTTTATTATTAGCCACCTTATCATAAACTGAATTAGCAATTTTGGCTTTATATTTGCCATACCATTCAATATCATCTTCATCCAATCCTATCTTTTTTGCCACCTCACCAATCGGTAACATATTTGCTGTTTGTGCAATCTCTAAATCTGTTTTCATTTTTTCTACTCCTTACTAAATTACTTTTACTTATTATCTCTAGATAACACAACTCGTGGCTTTGAGCCTTCATCAGGGCCCACAAATCCTCTATCTTCTAATTCTTCCATAAGTCGTGCTGCTCTATTAAATCCTATCCTAAAATATCTTTGCAACATAGATATAGATACTTTTTCTTTACCTTCTAGTATTTCTATAGCCTGTGGCAAAAGCTCATCTTCTGAATTTTGTTCTAGTTTTATTGTTGGTTTTTCTAATGCCATAAGCACATCTTGTTTATAGTCGGCATTTGCATGTACTTTAACTGAATTTACAATCGTTTCAACTTCTTTATCAGATATAAATGCTCCTTGTATGCGAATAGGCTTTGATTCTCCTATCGGATTAAATAACATATCTCCTTTGCCCAATAGTTTTTCTGCCCCTACCGAATCTAGTATAGTTCTTGAATCTATACCTGAAGATACTGAAAAGGCAAGTCGAGACGGAATATTCGCCTTTATTACCCCTGTTATTACATCAACTGATGGCCTTTGAGTAGCTATTACAAGATGTATCCCCGCTGCCCGTGCCATCTGTGCCAATCTACATATTGAATCTTCCACGTCTTTTGCTGCTGTCATCATCAAATCCGCAAGCTCATCTATTATTATAACTATTTGTGGCATCTTTTGGCTAGGCTCTTTTTCATTAAAACCTTTCATATCTCTAACGCCATTTTCGGCAAAAGCACTGTATCTTTTTGTCATCTCATTTACCGCCCAGCCTAATGCACCAGCTGCCTTCTTAGGGTCAGTCACCACTGGTATTAAAAGATGAGGTATTCCGTTATATATACTAAGCTCCACTACCTTCGGGTCAATCATAATAAGCTTCACTTCATCGGGCTTTGCCTTATATAATATGCTTGTAATTAACGTATTAATGCATACACTTTTACCAGAGCCGGTTGCCCCTGCTATGAGTATGTGTGGCATCTTTGCAATATCTGCTATCACAGGTTTACCAGAAATATCTTTTCCCAGTGCAAATGCAAGCTTTGACGGAAATTCATTAAACCCATTGCTGTCTATTACATCTTTTAAGTAAACTATTTCCGTACTTGCATTTGGAATTTCTATACCAACTGCAGATTTGCCCGGTATGGGTGCTTCTATACGCACACCTCGTGCAGCTAAATTTAGTGCTATATCATCTGCTAGATTTACAATTTTACTAACCTTAACGCCTTGTTTTGGTACAAGTTCATACCTTGTAACAGACGGTCCCTTATGGATTTGTACCACTTTGGCTTCCACACCAAAACTTAATAGTGTCTCTTCTAGTCTATGTGCACGTTCCATTAAGTCCTTCGATGTTTCTTGATTAACATATGATTTTTCATTATACGCCAATAAATTTACATTCGGAAAATGATATATATTTCCACTCATTCTTAATGTGCCGGTATCATTGTTATTTAAAGTCATCTGCACGGGCTTAGTAAAGTTAGGTAAAGTTATCTCACTATTTGTTGTTTCTATTGTACTCGGAGTATCATAGCTATGAATTTTTGCCGGTGCACTGCTATGGCTTGTCTGTACTATATCATAATTAGTTATCATATCATAACTATCAGATTTTGCCGGCTCATTTCGGGGCATCTCTTTTTTTTTGGGCTTAGACATATTTGATGGTTTTTTAGTAGGTGTATGCTTTTTTTGCTGCATATTAATTGGTATCTCTTCAGTCATCTTGACAAGTTCTCGCAACTTTTTCATTAACGGATACTCTGTAAGCGTCACAATCCACATTGCTATCAAAATTATAATCAAAATATATGTTCCATATACTCCTACTAATTTTAATGAAATTTCTGATAAAGTTGCACCTATAAAACCGCCGTTTCTAAAACTTCCTTCTGTAAAATATGTAGCATCTATAATTCTAATACCTTCTTTAGAACTATAATTAATTAGGTGTGCAACCATTGTCGTTATTATAAGCATAGGCAGAACAACAACAAAATTTTCTCTTACAGCTTCAAAGTTATGCTTAAGATATGTCCATCCTAAAAATATAACGTATATCGGTAAAATATATCCGGATATACCCAGCAATCCGACTAGTAATTTTCTAATTCCCAGCCCTATAAATCCTGTGTTTGCGGTAAACAAACTTACTAAAATCAATAAACAAATTCCTATTATGCTAAGACCTATTATCTCATTATTCATAGGATTAGCCTTCTTAAGTACTTTTTTAGTCACTATTTTTTTAGCGACTGCTTTTTTCGCCATATTCACTCCCCCCATATGATGGTAGATAATTATGTACGGGCCGGACATCTGTCCATAGCCCAATAAATATATACTTATTATATCATTGTACAATTCTGTTGATAAGCCCATTTTCCAAAACTGTCCCTGGGTATAATTTGTCGTCTAAATAATTTTCAACATTTGTGCTATATAATCGTTCTATTTTATACCCATGTTCAGTCATTACTGCCAATATATCACAACCATTATAGTTCATTTCTACATAATCCACAGGTTCTTGAGGTTCAAATATTGGTAAAATACTATATATCATCATTTTCCTCCGCATCTTTGATAAGCTCTTTTAACTTTAGTATAGCCTCATTTAATCCGCCTAGTTGATTAATAATTTTTTCGTTTACTGCTTGCGGTCCAACTAATATTGTCCCCATATCTTTTGCAATCTTACCTGTGTCTAGCATCAGTTCTCTAAATCTATCAGATGTTATACCAGAATGTCTTGAAACAAATTCTACAATCCTCTCTTGCATCTGATCAAAATAATCATACGTTTGCACTACCCCCAGTACTGTACCGCTCATTCTCACCGGATGCAAAGTCATAGTTGCACTAGGTGTTATAAATGAATAGTCGCTTGAAACGGCAATAGGTACGCTTATTGAATGTGCCCCGCCTAATACCAGTGATACGACAGGCTTGCCAAAGCTTGCAATAAGCTCTGCTAATGCAAGACCAGCCTCAACGTCTCCTCCAACTGTATTTAATATTATAAGCAAACCTTTAACTTCTGGATTTTCTCTAAATCCTACAAATTGTGGAATTAGATGTTCATATTTTGTAGTCTTATTTTGTGGTGGCATCGCTTGGTGCCCCTCCACCTGCCCAATAATTGTTATGCACTGTATATTGCTCTTTTCTGGATTAGCAGGAGGAGGTGTTTGCCCCATTTCTTTAATATCTTCATTTACCTGTTGTGTTGTATCTTGTTGACCCATCTTTACTCTCCTTTGCACATGTCTTTGGGCGTTTACATTAACGACCATCTTTTTTATTAGTATGCAAAAAAGGCAAGCAAATCATACATTAAATTTTAAACTCTTCATGCAATGCACATATTGCCTTTGACACTTCTTCTTCAGATATTAAACAAGTGATTGTAGTTAATGAATCTGCTGTTTGTAGTATATTAATATCGTGACTGGTTAAAGCTCTTACAATTCGTGCCATAATCCCAGGGATACCCGTCATCTTTTCTCCGATAGCTGTTATCTTAGCGCAATGCGTAATCTTTGAGTATTCGCATCCTTCTTTGTCTAATAGTGCTTCTAATTTTTCCTGATTTACTTCATTTATAGTAAATACTTTTATTGTAGGAAAAATATTTATTAAGTCTATGCTAATGTGTTCTTGTGCCACTTTATCTAATAAATCTATATTAGAATTTAATATTGTATATTGTACTCTGCCTGTTCTGTGGGCAACTCCTCTTATTATCTCTCCCTTAATCTCTTCTGTAGTTTGTAAGATATGAGTTCCTTCCTCTTCTGAGAATGTATTTTTTATTATTAGCGGAATATTAGCTTTCATAGCATATTCAACAGCTCTTGGATGGATAACCTTTGCCCCGCTGTCTGCCATTTGGAATATCTCGCTGTAACTAATTTCTCTTATAATATGCACCTTATCACAGACTCTAGGGTCTGCTGTCATAATTCCATCTACATCTGTATATATTTCAATTTGAGCCGCTTTTACACCTGCACCTAAAATAGATGCAGAAGTGTCACTTCCTCCACGTCCTAATGTAGTTATTTGGTAGTCAAGGCTTACACCTTGAAATCCTGCTACAACAGGAACATATCCTTCTTCTACCGCTTTTAATAGTCTCTTTGGTTCCATATATAAAAGTTCTGCTTCTGTATGATTTTCATCTGTAACTACTCCTGCTTGCCCTCCTGTAAATGCTTTAGCTTTGATTCCTCTTTCGTTTAACATTGTAGCTATTGTAACCGCAGAGATAATCTCTCCACAAGAAAGTAATAAATCATATTCATGACTTTCCATAGTTCCTGCATTTTCTTTTACAAAGTTTAATAAAGTATCTGTAGCATACGGTGCACCTAGTCTACCCATTGCAGATACAACAACTATTGGCATAAAGCCATCTTCTATAGCTTTTGTAATTTTTGATATTACGCATAAACGTGCTGGATGGGTAGCAACAGATGTCCCACCAAATTTTTGTACTATTAAGTCCATTTTAAATCCCTCTTAAAAATTAAATAATGTGTAGTTACTTTCATTATATTACTAAAACAAAAAAAAGTAGACTAAATCTACTTTTTTTTGTTTTTTTTTGCTTTTTTTTACTTTTTTGCCACATTTTGATGATTTTTTAATGCCTGTGCCAGCTGGTCTGGACATGACGTGCCTCGTCCTTTGCAATCAATCCCAGCTAACCTATTTATAGCCTCATCAACTGGCATACCAATTAATACTTGAGCTAATCCTAACGTATTACCTGGACATCCATTTACAAATTGAACATTTTCTATCTTGTCATCTTTTATATCAAATAAAATTTCTTTTGCACACACTCCTTGTGTTTTAAAACTATTCATTTTACACTCCTTGATTTTATATTTTTTAATTTAAGTCCCTTTTTATGGCCTGAATACCTTTTAATAAAAAATGGTATTTTTATTATATCATAACGTTTTGCAAAAATATACCTGTTTTTGTATGAACTATAATTATTAAAATTTACTTTTATATAAGAAAACTTCATTCAGTGGGGGTTCTAACCCCACCACTGAATGTTAGTTGCCTTAATCTGAAAAGATTACTTGCTC
>MDJN01000021.1 GCA_001995005.1 Candidatus Parepulonipiscium sp. PG-Nun2H_MBin03
TAGTAAGTTGTTCAACAGCTTCTGGCCAAGTTAGTTTAGCTCCAGGGTCTTGTTGCCACATAAGACCAGTTACATTATCACTTACAGTTCCATCACCATTATCTGTATAGCTTGGTGCATTTCCTGTAAATTGTGCATCTTGTCCATAAAAAGCTTCGCCTACAGCTGGGGCATCAATGATGGCGTCGTTTGAAAAAAACAAAGTTTGGTTTGTATCTACAATAGGGTATCCGCCAATTGCAGCTTCGTATCCAACATTCGCTAGTAACTCTGCTTCAATTGCATTAGCTTCTTCAACTGTTAGAGTGCTGCCTTGTTGCATATTTGATGGACCTCCCATTTGTCCATGTGCACTTCCAGGAGGTGGAGGCAATTGTCCTGTTTGGCTAGGAGGTGGAGTAGCGTCAGTTGCGTGTATATTACTAGGACAGCTTAATATAAGAGTTGCAGCAAATAAACTGGTTACTAAATATGGGTTCATGATAGATATTCCTTTCAAATTTTATTTTTATAAGATTGCTTTATAGCTATATTATAAACAGAGTACCTTAAGTATAACTTAAATATTTATCCAAACTATAAATTATTATTATATTTTTTTAGTAAGCATATACAATATTTCGCTATATATTTCTGGAGTATTAGATTTCCATCTATTGCAAATTGTATTAGCTTGGATATTTGTTGTAACATTAATATTTAGTTCTAACAGGGTGGTTGCATTTTCTGTAACTTTACAACTTACAAGATACTCATGCTCTTTTTCCTTTGTAAAACTTGCTGACACATCAAGGTTATTTTGTAAAAAAGGCTTATTATCAAAAATAAAAGTATCAATTTCTTTTTTTATATAAGGCGGGATTCTATCATGAAATAGTATTATGGTGTCCCTACCAGTATAAGTTATTTTAAAAAGAGAAGTATGACCTTTCAGTTCTTTTTTTATAAGATTTGCCTCTTCTAATTGAGTTAGAGTTTGTTGTAACAAAAAATAATCGCAATATCCTTGTTCTAGAATAAAATGAGTTAGCTGAGAAAGTGATATAGGAGCTTTGATATTTGATAATAAATATAAAACGTTTAGTTTATTAGACGTAAAGTCTTCTGCACGATAAATCATTTTATTTATGTCCTCCTAATAATAGTTTGGAAATAAGTTTATACTAAAAATATAATAAGTACAAGCCCCTTATACTTAAAATTTATTAACTAATTTGATTAAGGCCTATGCAGTCTGAGTTGTTTCAGATAAAAATATTGACAATTTGATAAAAATATTTTACAATTACATCAAGAGGTGGGTGATATGAAAGAGTTTGTCAACTACCCTCACCTATAGAGATGGAGGCTTGTAAAGGCTTGTAAAAGCTTGCTAAAACCAGATGAAATGGAGTAATAAATTATGCAAAAACTTGTGTTTGCCACAAAAAATTTAGACAAATTAAAAGAAATAAAAGAAATGACGAGTAGCTGGGATGTAGAAATCATCAGCATGACAGATGCAGGTATAGATATAGAAATAGAAGAAACTGGACATAGCTTTGAAGAAAATTCTATTATTAAAGCAGAGGCTCTTAAACAATATACAGAATGTATAATACTAGCTGATGATTCAGGACTTGAGGTGGACTATCTAAATAAAGAACCTGGTATTTATTCGGCAAGATATTTAGGTGAAGATACATCATTTGAGCTAAAAAACAAAGATATATTAAGAAGATTAGATGGTGTAATAGATAGAACTGCAAGATTTGTATGCAGTATGTCTATTGCACAAAAAGGTAAACAAACTGTTACTGTAATAGGCACAATAGAAGGGCATATTGGGCATGAAATAAAAGGTGTAAATGGATTTGGTTATGATCCAATATTTTTTATAGACTCAGATAAATCGCTTGCAGAAGTGACTTCTAGTGAAAAAAACTCTATAAGTCATAGAGCCCATGCATTAGAGTTAATTAAATCTATACTAGATAAATGGCATTAACTAGATTGTTTATGAATATAAATACATGTGTATCGATTTTAGGAGGATATCCACGTGAGAACAATTGTACTAACAGGAGGCGGAACCGCAGGACATGTCACACCAAATATTGCCATTATACCCAAATTATTAGAAGATGGCTGGACCATTAAATATATTGGTAGTAAAGAGGGGATAGAAAAAGAGTTAATAGAAAAGGTAAACATTCCTTACTATGGTATTTCGTCTGGAAAGCTTAGAAGGTATTTTACGCTAAAAAATATAAAGGACCCATTTAAAGTAATAGCGGGATTTTTTGAAGCGTATAAACTTCTTAGCAAACTGAAACCAAAAGTAGTATTTTCTAAAGGAGGGTACGTATCAGTACCTGTGGTATTAGCTGCTAAATCTTTAAAAATACCCGTAATAATACATGAATCAGACATTACACCAGGCTTAGCTAATAAAATTGCATCTAGAGGAGCTAGTCGAATTTGTGTTAATTTTCCAGAAACTTTAAAATATGTAGGACCTAAAGGAATTTTAACGGGTACTCCTATTAGAGAGGATTTATTTAAAGGAAATAAGGAAGCAGGGCAAAAGATAGGCGAATTTCATGATAAAAAGCCTATTTTAATGGTAATGGGCGGAAGTCTAGGTTCAGTTAAAGTAAATGAATCGTTGCGTAAATCTTTAGAAAATTTGCTAAAAAACTTCAATGTAATTCATATTTGTGGTAAAGGAAATGTGGACGAAAGTTTAAAAGATGTAAAAGGATATAAACAATTTGAGTATGTGGGAGACGAACTACCTCATATTTTTGCAGCCACTGATATTATGTTATCAAGAGCTGGAGCAAATGCTTTGGCAGAAATTGTGGCATTAAGCATAGCAAATGTACTTATTCCTCTGTCTAAAGAGGCCAGTAGAGGAGACCAGATTTTAAATGCCCAATCTATGGAAAAACAAGGTTACTCTGAAGTTATACAAGAAGAAGAGTTGACTGCTGAACTGCTAACTGACACCATAAATAGAGTTTATACAAATAGAGAGTTTTACGAGAATACTATGAAAGAAAATAAAAAGAATGATGGCACCAAAAATGTAATGAGTCTAATAAATGAATACAAATAAAAAAAGAAGGCTTAAGGGCTTTCTTTTTTATTTACCAAAATATTCGTTATACCATAGCAAAAACATAAATACAGTCCAAATTTTTCTGCTATTATCGACTTTACTATTTTTATGGTCATCTAATAATTTTATTAATTCTTCTGATTTAAAATACTTTTTTGCAATTAAGCTTGTAAAATGTTCTTTTACCAAATTATAATACAGATCTTCTTTTAACCAAACTCTAATAGGGACTGGAAATCCTAGTTTTTTCTTATTAGCTGTAGAAGTTGGCATATTTTTATTGGCAGCAAGTCTCATTGCATATTTTGTATTTTCTGTATTAATTCTGTATTTTAAAGGTATCTTAGTAGCAACATTTACAACTTCCTTATCTAGAAATGGTACTCTAAGCTCAAGAGAATGTGCCATACTCATCTTATCTGCTTTTAACAAAATATCACCTGCTAACCATAAATGCATATCTAAATACTGCATTTTTGTTACATCTTCTTTATTAGTGACTTTATTGTAAAATGGTTTAGTTACTTCAAAAGGGCTAGATGCTGTGGTTTGTACATTTAAGATTTGTTTTCGTTCTTCTGGCGAAAAAATATACGCATTTCCAATAAATCTTTCCTCAATAGTTTTTGCACCACGAATTAAAAAGTTTTTACCCTTAAAACTAAACGGCAATATAGATGCTAGCTTTGCTAAGAAAGTTCTAATAGTTATAGGTAACTTGCGATATCGTGCATTGTCAATAGGTTCTTTATAAATATTATATCCTCCGAACAGTTCGTCCGCACCTTCTCCAGAAAGAACTACTTTAACATGTTTACTGGCAAGTTCGCTAACAAAATATAAGGCAACAGCAGCAGGGTCTGCTAATGGTTCGTCCATAAAATATTGGATTTTAGGTAAGGCATCCCAATATTCTTCAGGAGTTATGATCTTATCATAATTTTCTATACCTATTTGTTCAGATAATTCTTTAGCATAACTAATTTCGTTATATTGTTCATTATCAAAACCTACTGTAAATGTTTTATCGCCATTAAAGCAACTTGCTACATAGCTAGAATCGACTCCACTTGATAAGAAACACCCAACCTCAACATCACTTACTTTATGTGCTTGAATAGATTCTTTCATTGTTGTATCAATTAAATCTACAAATTCTTCTAACGTACCGTCTTTCTCATTAAATATTGGTTCCCAATATCTATTTATGGATAGTTGGTTATCTTTTAATATAAAAAAATGAGCGGGAGGCAATTTTTTTATACCTTCAAAGAAAGTATCTGTGGTTGGTGAATATTGAAAAGTTAAATATTGTTCTAGAGTATCTTCGTTTAAAACTTTTTTTACCCCTGGGTGTTCTAATATAGATTTTATTTCAGAGCTATATACAAATCTATCATCTACATGATAATAGTAAAATGGTTTAATTCCAAAAAAATCTCGTGCACCAAATAAAACTTGTTCTACATTATCCCATATTACAAATGTAAACATTCCTCTAAGATGAGAGAGCAAATCTGTCCCAAATTCTTCGTATCCATGTACTAAGACTTCAGAATCTGTATTAGTTTTAAAAGTATGACCTTTATCAATTAAGCGTTGCCTAATATGTTTATAATTATAAATTTCACCATTAAAAGTTAGGGTATATCTATTATCTTCATTATATAACGGTTGAGCACCGTCTGCTAAATCAATTATACTAAGTCTGCGAAATCCGAGAGCTACTGTATCATCAATATATTGTCCACTACTATCGGGGCCTCTATGAGTTATTTGATTTATCATTTTTAAAAGAACATCATTTTTATTTTCGAGTTGTCTATCTACAAAGCCGCTAATACCACACATATGTAAGGGCTCCTTTCTATTATTTGCTATATTATTACAATGTACCACAATTTAAACAAAAAATCAATTAAGACTACAAACAATTAAGATTTTTTTCTATTTTATTTTTATTATTGCCTCTTTAAGTCTACCCAAAAAAATATGTTTCAAACCACTTTTTACCAAAATAGTATAGATTATTATAAAATCTCTTGATATAATAAAATTAAAAAGGAAAAAATTATGAGTGTAATATTGATAGCAGGACCCACAGCGAGTGGTAAAACGGATGTTAGCGTGACTTTGGCAAAAAAAATAGATGCAGAAATTATTTGTACCGACTCTATGCAAGTTTATAAGAGAATGAATATAGGAACAGCTAAAGTAACAAAAGAAGAAATGGACGGAATTAAGCATTATATGATAGATAAATTAGAACCTAATGTTAACTGTAGCGTAGCTTGGTTTAAAGATGAGGTGAAAAAATATATTAATGATATTAATAGCCGTGGCAAAACTGCTATATTAGTCGGTGGTACAGGATTTTATATTAATGCGATATTATTTGATACTACCTTTACGCAAGATACTAATAAAGATTATAAGCAAGAATTAACCGAATTTACAAATAAATTTGGAAAAGAGGCGTTGTTTGAAAAGTTATGTGAAATTGACCCTGAAAGTGCAGGTAAAATTCATCCTAATAATATAAAAAGAATTATACGTGCAATAGAATATTTTTATCAAAATAACGAAACTATATCAAGTCATAATACATCCCAAAAATATAAACGATTAGCTGATGACTCTCCTTATAATTATTATTATTTTGTACTAGATATGAAACGTGAATTGTTGTATAATAGAATAAATAAAAGAATAGATATAATGGTTAAAAATGGGTTAGTAGATGAAGTAAGGGAACTATATAACGACGGATTAACAGAAGATATGGCGTCTATAAAAGCTATAGGATATAAGGAATTTTACCCGTACTTTAGAGGAGAGATAACATATGAGACGGCAATAGAAAATCTTAAAATAAATACTAGACGATTTGCTAAAAGGCAGATAACTTGGTTTAAACATCAAGCTACACCTATATTTATACCTGTAGATGAATACGGGTTTGATAAATATGAGATAAGTAAATTTATATTAGAAAATATAAAATAAATATACTTATTATAATTATATGCCGATAACCCCTACTCATTAAAAAATATTTCAGGGATTTACCATAACGATATATTGCATACTACTATTAATAAAAGGGGAAACTATGAAACAGAACGAGTTAATAAAAAGAATAATAAATACACTACCTTATATGAGTAAAGGACAAAAACGCATTGCAGACTACATTTTAAACCATTACGATAAAGCAGTATATTTAACTGCTGCAAAACTAGGTGTTATAGTAGGAGTAAGTGAGTCAACAGTAGTTAGATTTGCGACTGAGATTGGGTATGATGGATATCCTAAGTTTCAAGTTGCACTAGAAGAATTGGTAAAAAGTAAGCTTACAGCCATGCAAAGGTTAGAAGTAGCCGATAGTAGAATTGATAAACAAAATATTTTAAAGAGTGTACTGCATATTGATGAAGAACAAATACGTCATACAATAACCCAAGTAGATCAAGATGAATTTAATCAAGCTATAGACGAGATACTGTCAGCTAAAACTATTTATATATTAGGAGTAAGAAGTTGTGCTCCACTTGCAAGTTTCTTAAATTTTTATTTAAATATAATGTTGGATAATTTAAAATTGATAAATTCTAATAGTATTAGTGAGATATTTGAAATTATGCATAGAATTAATGAAAATGATATAGTAATTGGCATAAGCTTTCCTAGATATTCAAAAAGAGTATTTAAAGCCTTAGAATATGCAAAGACAAAAAATGCAAAAATAATTGCTATTACAGATACTAAAGTATCTCCTATAGCAGAAGAGGCTGATTATGCTCTAGTGGCACATAGCCAGATGATTTCATTTGTAGACTCCCTAGTAGCTCCGCTTAGCAT
>MDJN01000022.1 GCA_001995005.1 Candidatus Parepulonipiscium sp. PG-Nun2H_MBin03
AACAATTTAGCTCGCTTTCTACTGTGATTATAATCAATGAAAAATATGATAATACCCAAAGATTTGGTATACCAGATGATGAGTTTATCAGAGTAGATAAAGTACCTATGACAAAATCTGAAGTAAGAGCAATAACTCTTTCAAAATTGCAACTTAATAACAACAGCATTATATATGATATAGGAGCGGGGACAGGCTCAGTTAGCATTGAGCTAGCGTTAAATGCACCTGATGGAAAGGTATATGCAATAGAACAAAATGAAAATGCCATTACTGCAATTGGTGAAAATAAATTAATTTTTCAAGCAGACAATATTGAGATAATCCATGGCATGGCACCAGAGGCTATGAAAGATTTGCCAGCACCGACACATGTCTTTGTGGGCGGTTCATTAGGAAAGTTATCATATATAATAGCAGATGCATTGAAAAAAAATGTTAATACACGCTTTGTAGTAAATTGCGTTACGATGGAAACAGTAAATGAGGTAATGGAAATAATAAAAGAGTTTAAATTTACAGAAATCGTACAAGTGAATGTGTCAAAATCTAAAAAATTAGGAAATTATAATTTATTAGTTGCAAATAACCCAGTATTTATTATAACTTTTTCAGGGCAAAAATAACATAGGGAGGCTTAAACATGATTCATATATACTGTGGAGATGGTAAAGGAAAAACAACTGCTTCAGTAGGGCTTGCAGTTAGAGTGTTAGGTAGTGGAAAAAAAGTTTTATATACCCAATTTTTTAAAAGTGGAAATAGTTGTGAAATTAAATTGCTTAAAACTTTGGATAATTTAACATATAGAAAAGCTGAGCAACACTTCGGTTTTTATAAAGATATGGATGATAAAACAAAAGAGTTGGCAAGACAATATTTTAGTAGCTTATTAGAAGATATAATAGAAATTGCCGAGGAGTTTGATTTAGTCGTGTTTGATGAGATTATATCAACTTATAATTACAATATGATAGATAAAGATAAGCTAAAAACATTTTTAACAAGTACTTGTGTTGAAGTGGTATTAACAGGAAGAAATCCGAGTGCAGAATTAGTGGAGATTGCAGATTATGTCTCTGAAATAAAAAAGATAAAGCATCCATATGATAAAGGTATTTCAGCAAGGTATGGCATTGAGTTTTAAGGAGGAGAGCAATGTTAGTAGACGATCTAAAAGGAAAGTATAGCTGGGATAATCCGATAACTATACATCCTATACTAATTTCTGAAAATTCGACGTATTTTATAAAAGATACAAAAAATATTGCTGTTTTAAGATTGAGCCGATACGGATACCATACGCTAGATGAAATTAATTCTGAGATGGAATGGTTAATACAGATTAATAAAACTACTGATATCATAGTACCAATACCTTTACTTGCAAATAATAAAAAGATAGTACAACAAATTACTATGTTAGATGGAAAGACATATAACTATGTAGTATTTAAGTATTTAGAAGGAAATGAAGTTAGCGTTTGCAATACACAGCAGACGCTTTTATATTATCAAATGATAGGCAAAAATGTAGCAATGCTACATAATCAAGTAAGTATGTGGGAAGAGTCTAAAAATTTAGATAGAATAGCGTATAATTTTAATAATACTATAGGGGAGAATGCAATATGGGGTAGGTGGCAAGACTTTGATAATGTAGATAAATTGGCTCAAAAAACAATCCAAAAAGCGTGCGATATTATACAAAACAGATTACAAACATATGGCAAAACTAATTCAAACTGGGGTTTAATTCATTCTGATATTAGGCCTGCTAATATTTTGATTGATAACGAAAAAATAAAGATTATAGATTTTGATGATACTGGATTTGGTTGGTACTTAAGCGACCTGGCAGCATCAGTAAGCTTTATTGAACATACAGAAATAGCTCCTAAATTAATTAAAGAATGGATAAAAGGATATACTTGTATTAGAGAGTTAGACAATTATGACGAAATAGATACATTTATATTAATGCGTAGGTTGCAACTTATGTCATGGCTTGCGAGCAGAAAAAATTCAGATCCTGTCAAAAATCTTTCTATTGGTTTCTTGGATGGAACAATGAAATTAACAAAACATTATATTGATTATTATGGTAAAAAATAATGAAGGATACAAAAATAGGAGGGGCGAAATGCAATTAAATGAAAAAGCAATGCAAATAGCAAAAGAGCGATGGAATAATCTTGCAATACCATTAGATAGTTTGGGGAAAATGCAACAAAATGCAATAAAATTGGCAGGAATTTATGAAACAGATGATTTTATATTAGATAAATATGCAGTAGTTGTAATGTGTGGTGACAATGGGATAGTAGAAGAAGGGGTAACACAAACTGGACAAGTTGTAACTAAAATTGTGGCAGAAAACATGACTACAAATAAAGCTACTATTGGTATTATGTCTGAGCAAATAGGAGCAGATGTATTTGTCGTAGATGTAGGTATAGCAACGGAGTATGATAATCAAAAGATTATAAATAAAAACGTGATGAAAGGTACTAATAATTTTGCCAAAACACCTGCTATGACTAAACAACAAGTACAACAGGCAATGGATGTAGGAATAGATATGGTAAGAGAGCTAAAGAATAAAGGCTATAAAATGATTGCAACAGGAGAAATGGGCATTGGCAATACAACTACAAGCAGTGCTATTACAGCTTGTATATTAAATAAAGATGCTGCAGTTGTTACAGGTTATGGTGCTGGGCTTACAAGTGATGCATTGAAACTTAAGATAGATTTAATAAATACTGCGATAGAGTATCATAAAGTTGACAAAAATGATATGATGGATATTTTATCTAAAGTAGGTGGGCTTGATATAGCGGCGATGGTAGGAATGTATTTAGGAGGTGCTAAATATAGAATACCTATTATAATAGATGGATTTATATCAGGTGTTGCAGCACTTGTGGCGATAAAAATGGATAGTCGGGTGCGAGATTTTATGTTTGCTAGCCATATGTCAATGGAGCCAGCAGCAAAAATGATATTAGAAGAGATAGATTTACCGGCTATGTTACACCTTGATATGAGATTGGGAGAAGGCACTGGTGCAGTGATGTCTTTAAATATTTTTACCATAGCAAATACAATATATAGAAACATGAGTGATTTTGATGATGCAAAAGTTGAAAAATATGTACGGCTTAAATAATAAATTTATATTAGTAATAGGTGCAAGTGCAAGTGGAAAAAGTGAGTATGCTGAAAATTTATGCTTACATCTATCAAAAGGTAACAAATTATATATCGCAACAATGGAGCCATATGGCGATGATGCTAAATTTAGAATTGATAGGCACAGAAAATTGCGTAAAACAAAAGGGTTTGATACATTAGAAAAGTATACTAATTTAGGAGAGGTGAAAGCAACAGCATATGATACAATATTATTAGAGTGTATGTCAACTTTATTAGCTAATGAAATGTTTATAACTAACGAGTATAAAAAAAATATTATACAGGGTATAGACAATTTTAAAATGCAAGTGCCTAATTTAGTAATCATTAGCAATAACGTATTTACAGATGGAGTAAAGTATGAACAACAAACAGAAGCATATATAAAGGCTCTAGCGGAGATAAACATAACGCTTGCACAAAAAGCAGACATAGTAATAGAAGTTATTTGTGGTATACCTATAGTCTTAAAAGGAGAAACAAATTATGAAGAGTCTTATAATATCTTTTTCGATGTATAGCATAATCCCTATGCCACATTTTGAATGGACTAAAGATAATATGAAATATAGTTTAGCACTTTTACCTATAGTTGGCATAATAATAGGGGTTATATGGCATTTTATGTATATAGTGTTGCAATCTTTTACACATGTTTTCTCATCAACAATGCTACTGTTGATTCCTATTATTATATCTGGTGGAATACATCTAGACGGTTTGATAGATACAAGTGACGCTATATTTTCGTATGGGGATACGCAAAAAAAGCTAGAAATACTAAAAGACCCACGTACAGGAGCATTTGGTGTAATTGGTGCTGTAGTATATTTCTTATGTTTATTCTCGATATATTACGAGATGTTACAAGTTGGTAAATTCATTGAATTTATGCCGTTTACATTTATGATAAGCCGTTCGATTGGTGCGTTGTGCCTGCTTAGTGTGCCAAAAGCAAAAACAACGGGGCTCGGAGCAACATTTTCTAATTCATCTGATATAACTATAAGTAAAATAATATTAGCATGTTTTGTAGTATTTGGTTTTATCAAATACATTGGATTTAATGTAACAATATGTATTTTAATTATGTCAATATTATCTATATTTTTAATTAGTTTTATATTTTATATTAAAAAGTGCTTTGGTGGCATTAATGGAGATTTAACAGGCTTTATCATAACAACAGTGGAGATGTTAGTCCCGCTTACTATAGTAATTGGAGGAAAATTTCTATGATATTTATTACTGGAGGAAAATATCAGGGTAAGACTGAGTTTGCTAAAACTTTTGGATTAGAAGTAGTGGATAATCTTGAAGAACAAATTAAGCAGTGGTTACAAAATGATATAAATATAGATATAGAAGTAAATCAACTATTAAGTAAAAAAGATATTGTTATAGTATGTGATGAGGTGGGGTGTGGTATTGTACCTATTGAAAAATCAGAACGAATATATAGAGAAGTGGTGGGAAGAACAGCTTGTATATTAGCAAAACATGCAAGTGCCGTATATAAAGTAGATTGTGCAATTGCGAGGAGGCTTAAATGAAAATATTTTTCATAAGACACCTTAAGACGCAAGGAAATCTTGAAAAAAGATATATAGGTTCAACAGATGAAGATATATTAGCAGATCAAACTTTTTTAACTGATTTACCAGAAAACCCTACTAAAATATATGTAAGTCCTATGAAAAGATGTATACAAACAGCAAAGTTAATATATAAGGATCATACATTAGAGATTGTAGAGGAGTTTAGAGAAATAGATTTTGGAGAGTTTGAGAATAAAACGTATGATGATTTAAAAGATGACATTAATTATAGAAATTTTCTAGATGGGAAATCTTCGCCACCAAAAGGGGAAGAGGTGAGTGACTTTAAGCAAAGGTGTATAGCAGGATTTATGGATATAACTAAGCGTATAGATAACGATAGTATCATAGTAATAGTTTGTCACGGTGGTACGATTATGGCAATAATGGAGGCTCTAGAGGTTCAGCAAAAAAGTTTTTATTCGTATCAAATTAGTAATGGGGATATATTAGAAACTGAGTACAGAGATAAAAAAATCTATGTGCAAGGTTAATCTAGACATATGTGCAAGTTTATGGTTTAATATACTCTGGAGGTGATAAATATGAAAAATCCAAAATGCGTATGCAAAAATATATCTTGCGACCGTCATGGAGAATGTAAAGTCTGTCAAGATTTTCATAAAAATAAGGGAAATAAAACATCTTGTCAAAAAGATAAATAATCAAACTAAAGGTACTACTAAATTTGCGTAGTACCTTTAATTTTAATCTACATAATCTACAAGTCGTATAATATCTAATTTTGGTTCGTTGTGTAAATCTAGTATATGCCCCAGTTGAAAATGACGAGTTTTCACAAGTTTAACTCTTGGTTTAAAAGGATTGATAGTTCCTTCAGATAAGACAACACCGATATCACCATTTGATAACCTAACTAACATATCTGGTCTATAGATATGTACGTTGCTCATA
>MDJN01000023.1 GCA_001995005.1 Candidatus Parepulonipiscium sp. PG-Nun2H_MBin03
GACAAATAGTTATTTATTAGAGTTATCCTTATAATCTGGGTGGATGGGTGAAACCCCTCCAAGGGACTTCGTCCCTTGACCCTGCTACAAAAACTATGCTTTCAGATAAAAGTAAATTTTAATAATTATAGTTCATATTTATCTAGCTAGATTTAATCGTCTACAGTGTGAAAGAAGAAGTATCTCTTCTTCTTAAGGTGTTGGCTATTTTAATTTTTTATGTGGATTGTTCTAGTAGGAAAAGCTATCTCAACATTATTTTTATCCAATATATCAAGTATATTAAGATTAATCTCTTCTTTTAATTCACAATAAGATGCAAAGTCTGTTTTTAGCGAATAACATATTATTTCAATATCTAAAGATGAATCACCATAATTATCAAAATATACTAAGGCTGTATCTTTTTCTACATATTTTTTTATATCTAACATGTTATGAATTGATTTTGTAATTACTTCTATATTTTCTTTAGGTGTATTATACGCCACTCCTATAGTAAATTTTATGCGTCTTTTTTTCATTGCTGACCAATTTATAATATTATCGTTTGCCACAGTAGTATTTGGTATAACTACAACTCCTTGAGTAAATGTTCTCACTCTTATACTTCTTAAAGTTACATCCTCAACCACTCCTTCAAACGAGCTTAACTCTATCCAATCTCCTATACCAAATGGTTTATCTATCATCAGCATTATGCCGTTTAATATATTTGTAAATATATCTTTCCCAACAAATGTTACTACTAATCCACTTAATCCTACGCCAGTTAATATCGTGTCTAAATTTTCTACAAATGTACTAAATGCTACGCCTAACCCTACTAAAATAATTAGAAATCTTACTATCTTTGTAGAAAACCTAATTAGTAGCGAATTATCTATTTCAATAAATCTTGCACTAATTTCTAATAATTTCGTCTCATAAATTTCTATTACATTATATATTCCTGCCGTAATACATAGTATAATTAAGGCCCTGTACGTTTGGCTTATTACTGTTATATTAAGTACATCTAAGTATATAGGTTCATATATTATAAGTGGGGGTTTGTCTAGATTTGGTACTTTTGTAAATGGTGATATTATAAGAGCTATGTATGCTCCTGATATTACCCAAGCATATTCTGATGGTTTTTTTAGCAACTTACTTATATGTTCTATTGTAATGGAATTTTTTTTGTGTATCGGCGTGCAAAGTCTTAATATTATTTTTAGTAATAGCTTACGTACCAGTACAAAAGCTACAAAAATTACTAATGCTATTACTGAAGTAATCAAAAATAAATACTCTTCTGGTATATTCAATATAAATCTCTCCATTTCACATCATTCTAAAAATTAATATTGCCAGTACTATCTGCGTTGCTAGTATTAATGGCATTCCTTGCACAAATTTCGGCTTTTTAGTCTTATGCCTAAAACATTGCATACCTGCTATACTCCCCACACTTCCACCGATTATTGCAACGGTAAATAAGTTTTTTTCTGATATACGATATTTTTTATTTATAGCTCGTTGTTTATCTATGTACATAAGTAAAAAGCCAAATATATTTATACCCAGTAAATATATTTGTATCATATTACACCTCCCTTATTATATAATTAAGGGGCAAGCATGCCCCTCTTTGTCTTAATATTTTATTCAATATTTTTAATAAAATTCCAACTATCTCTGCACATATCATCTATATTTTTCGTGGCTTCCCAATTTAATAATTTTTTTGCTTTACTGGCTTCTGCATAGCAAGTAGCCACGTCTCCCGCTCTTCTAGGCATCATCTTATATTCTATTTTTCTACCCGATGCTTTTTCAAACGCTTCTACAATCTGTAGCACACTAGTACCTGTACCTGTGCCTAAATTTATAGTTTCTATACCTTTATTTTTTACAGCATAATCTAATGCTTTTATATGCCCGTTTGATAGGTCAACTACATGTATATAGTCTCTAACGCCTGTACCGTCTATAGTATCATAGTCATCTCCAAATATGTTCAAATATTCTAACTTCTTCTTTGCCACCAAGGCTACATAAGGTAATAAATTATTTGGTATACCATTTGGATTTTCGCCTATTAAAGTTGATTCGTGTGCACCTATTGGATTAAAATACCGCAATAATACTATCCGCCAGTTATTATCTGCAACATAAACATCTTCTAAAATATCTTCTATCATATTCTTTGTGGCACCATATGGACTTGTTGAATCCTTTGGCATAGTTTCTACTAATGGTGATTTATTATTCATTCCATACACTGTTGCAGACGATGAAAAGATTAAGGTTTTGCAACCATATTCTTGCATAATTCTCAATAGATTTAATGTACCTGTTATGTTATTATTATAATATGTCAGCGGTATTTGTACAGACTCTCCCACAGCTTTGAGCCCTGCGAAATGGATTACTCCTTCTATTTTATGTTTCTCAAATATTTGAGATACTCCCTCATAATCTAATAAGTCAACTTTATAAAATATAGGTTTTGTGCGAGTAATTTTTTGTATTTTATCCAAAACTTCTATTTTTGAATTAAATAGGTTATCTAGTATTACAACTTCATAACCTTGTTGAATTAATTGCACTACAGTATGACTTCCTATATACCCTGTACCGCCTGTTACTAATATTTTCACAATCCTACCTCCTAGTCCCATAATTTATTGGGATAAAGTTGTACTTGTTGCATATTTTTAATTGCATCTACTACTAACTGTTTATCTTGCTTATATGTTACCCCATACCATTTATCTTTTGAGTATATAACTTTTACCGATTTCGGGTTATTTGTTATAGTTCTATCTATGACATTAGTTAACAAAAACTCACTTGTTAAGTTAGTCGAATTCTTTTCTAAGAATCTAACAAATTCTTGCTCTATCTCCTTAAATATCTGTGTCGTAAATCCCCACATATTCATAGATACTACACTATCTTCATTTACACAATTCCACTGTTCATTTTCTAAATATCTTACTTTACCCTCTGTCCATCCTACTTTAGTACGCTCATTTATACACGTTAGATAACCATCAGTCACTTCGCATACTCCTCTTGTTACACCACCGTTATCACTTAGCGTGTTTTTCAAAATATAACCTATCATGCAGTATTGATTTTGCTCTTTCAAATACTCATAACTAGTTTTAAATGCATCATATCCATAAAAATCATCTGCATTTATGGTCACAAAAGAATCTTTTATTTTTTCCTTACAACACAATATAGCCTGCCCCGTCCCCCACGGCTTTAAACGCTCTATCGGAGTTTTATATCCATTTGGTAAATTATCTAATTCTTGATAAATATAAATTACCTCTACATATTTTTGTATCCTATCTCCAATTGCAGTTCTAAATTCTTGTTCATCTTGCTTTTTAATTATAAATGCTACTTTTTTAAATCCAGCTTTTATAGCATCATATATTGAAAAATCAATTATTAATTCATCATAAGAGCCTACAGGATCAATTTGTTTAAGCCCACCGTAACGACTTCCTATGCCTGCTGCCATTATTACTAAAATAGGTTCACTCATGCACCTTTCCCCTTTCATCTTTGATATTATAGTAGATTTTGGGAATTTTTATAGGCAATTATCTACTTCTGTTCTAATTGGAATAGAAATTTGTGCCCCTCTTCTTGTTACGGATATGCTTGCTGCTTTATTAGCAAATTTCATTGCTCCCATTATACTTTTTCCTTCTGATAAAGCTACTACAAACGCTCCGTTAAAACAATCGCCAGCTGCCGTAGTATCTACAGCATCTACAGTAGAGGCTATACACATTATAGTATCTACCGCATTTACCCATAATGCTCCCTTATCACCTAATGTTACTATAACATTTTTTACACCTTTAGCTAGCAGTTTTTTTGCAGACTTAATAATTTCATTCTTGTTTTTGGCCACTGGGTCTCCGGTTAATGTTGCTAGCTCTGTTTCATTGGGAGTTAAATAATCGACATATTTATATATCTGTTCCGACATTTGTTCTGGTGCAGGTGCTGGATTTAATATAACAATTTTGTTAAGCTCTTTCGCCCTTTTAACCGCATACTCAATTGCATCATGTGGTATCTCCATTTGTAATATCACATATTCACAATTATTAATATCATCGTCATGTTCTTTTAAATATTCTACGCTACATTCTTTATTTGCACCTTGAATTACAATAATATTATTGTTTCCACTATCGTTTACACAAATAATCGCATTACCTGTTGGCTCTGTTTTAGTTCGTTTTATACTACTCACATCAACCCCATAAGCCTGTAACTGGTTTAGTTGCTCATCTCCAAAGCTATCCATGCCAACGCAGCCTAGCATCTTTATATCCGCTCCTAATTTACCAACTGCACAAGCTTGGTTAGCTCCCTTTCCCCCATGTGTATTTAACAAACTTTTTCCAATGATGGTTTCTCCGCTTTGCGGAAACTGTGCTACTCTAATTACAGTATCTATATTTAAACTACCTATTACTAATATCATTATGAAAATCTCCCTTTCAGTCTATTTTTCATACTAACTAATGATTTTTCTATCTTATTTTTATGCTAATACCCCAATTATTATTAACAGTATTATGAAAAATATCCCTCCTATTATGACAAAATCTAACACTTTTACTGAGATGTTCACTTTGTCATATAACGAAAATGGCTTTTCTCTGCTCATTCTAGTTTGTTCTTCGATTTCTTTAAGTTTTTCATACTCACTACGGCTTATTTCAATCTTATCTTCTTCTTGCAAAATTCTCTCCTATATAATCATAATGGTTTTGTTAAGTCAAGCCAGTTGATAATAATTCTATATATTCTTACTTCTTAGTTAAATATTTTCTCATATCAATCGCACACGCTACTAATATAATAGCTCCACGAACTATATAGGTTATTGAGCCTGGTACATTTAAGAATATCAAAGCAGCATTTATAATTTGCAGTAATATTACCCCGATAATAACGCCTTGTACCTTACCTACTCCACCAGTAAATGACACTCCACCTATTACACATGCTGCAATGGCATCAAGCTCATACCCATTACCAGTGGCTGCTGTATTAGAACCAACCCTTGCAGATTCTAAAAATCCTGATAATCCATACATTGCCCCAGCTAGAGTAAATACCAATATTGTCGTCCAAAATACAGATACACCAGATACTTTTGCAGCTTCTGAGTTACAACCCACAGCAAACATATTTTTACCAAATACAGTTTTATTCCAAATTATCCATATAACAAAAGAAATAATTGCTGCATAAATTATTATCCAAGGAAAATAAAAACTTGAACCCCCAAATACATTACCAATTACAAAATTTGTATATCTTTGGTCAATCCCACCAATAGGAGCACCTGCGTTTGAGCCCCACGTAGCATATATTAATGATAGTCCATATACAATTAGTTGTGTACCTAATGTAACTATAAACGGATGCAACATAAATTTTGCTGCCATAAATCCATTAAAAAATCCTATCACAGCTCCAACAAGCATTACAAGTATCATAACACATACTAATTGTCCTATAATTGCAGAGTTTGGGTCTTGTGGTAACCATGTAAGTGATTGGTACATTTTTGCTGCATAATTAGGTGCTTGTAACAAAGAAGCAGATATACAAGCGGTCAGCCCTAGCATACGCCCAGCAGATAAATCGGTCCCTGTAAGGACAACTGCTCCGGCAATCCCTAGTGCCATAACTAATCTTGTTGAACTAAGTGTTAATATATTTATAATAGAACTACCTGAGATAAATCTTGGATTATAAATTACTACACATATAATTAATACAGCTACTAAAATATAAAGTGCATTGTCTAATAATTTATCCGTTATAAATCTTTTTTTATCTTCTGCAGACAAAGTTTTATACATTTCCATTTCTTGCTTAACCATACTTTATCACTTCCTTCTAGACGTATTTAGCTGCAAGAGTCATAATCTCTTCTTGCGTAGTTGTTTTAGCATCAACAATACCTGCTAATCTTCCATTTGACATAACCAAAATTCTATCACAAATCCCCAGTAACTCTGGCATTTCTGATGAAACTACCATACAACATTTGCCGTTTTTTGCTTGCTCATTAATAAGTTGATATATCTCATATTTTGCACCCACATCTATCCCTCGGGTTGGTTCATCAAGTAACAAAATTTCGGGGTCTTTTAGCAACCATCTGCCTATAATAACTTTTTGTTGGTTTCCTCCTGAAAGAGTTCTGATGGCTACACGTGGTGAATGTGCCTTAACTTTCATAGACTGCATAACCCAATCAGTGTCTTTTTTAATTTTGCTGTTATCCAATAATCCATTTTTTAAATATCTTTTCAGCGTAACAATTGTGGCATTTTCATATAAGGTTAAAGCCGGCAATATTCCTGTTGCACGTCGTTCTTCTGTTAATAAGGCAAAACCATTTTTAATAGATTCTTTCGGATTACGATTTAATACTACTTTGCCATCTACAATAATCTCGCCACTCTTTTTTGTGGCATACCCAAATATATTCTCCAATAATTCTGTTCTGCGAGACCCCACTAATCCGGCCACTCCCAAAACTTCACCTTTTTTCAGTTCAAAAGATACATCCTTTATAGTCGACCCATACATACCAGTTAGATTTTTTACTTGCATAAAAACGTCGCCTACTATATTTTCCTTTGTCGGAAACCGATTGGTAATTTCTCGCCCTACCATTTGTTTTATAATTTCATCCATTGTAAGGTCTTTTGCAAGAGTTGTTGACACATATTTTCCGTCACGCATAATTGTAATATCGTCGGATATTCGTAATATTTCGTCCATCTTATGAGAAATGTAAATCATTCCTACTCCACGGTCTCTTAACTTATTTATAATTCTAAACAAGTGTTCTACTTCTTTATCAGAAAGAGATGAAGTCGGTTCATCTAATACTAGTATTTTTGCATTATACGAAACTGCCTTAGCAATTTCTACCATCTGGCGTTCTGACACGCTTAAAGTGCTTAAAATCTTTTTTGGGTCTACATCAATTTCTAAGTCGTCTAAAACTTTCTTTGTGTTATTATACATAACCTCTTGGGACACAAAAATTCCTTTTTTAGGATATCTTCCTAGCCATAAATTATCCATAATATCTCGCTTTGTTACTTGGTTTAACTCTTGATGAACCATAGCAACGCCGTTTTCTAGTGCTTGTTTCGGGTCAGTAAAATGCACCTTTTTTCCTTCAATTAAGATATCTCCACTATCTTCTAAATATATGCCAAATAGGCATTTCATTAAAGTTGACTTACCTGCACCGTTCTCCCCCATTAAAGCATGTACAGTACCATGTCTTAATGTGAGTTGTGCATTATTTATGGCATATACACCAGAGAATTTCTTATTCATATTTTTCATTTCAAGTAATGGAGTTTCCATCTAATATCTCCTTTCAAAAAGATCTAACTAGGTTTCCTTACTCTAGCTAGATCTTTTGTATTATTAATTGATGCACCCTTATCTTGTTAAAAATATACTTCTAGTCTAAAATATCTGCTGGGTATGGTGCATATGGGAAGAAAATATTTTTTGAATCTGGTTCAAAGTTATATCCTGTTCCTTCTAGAGGATCCTTACCATGTGCCACATTAAGAGCTACGTTAGTTACATACTCCGCAATAATCTCAGGGTCTTGACCAGCAGAACCTAACATTTGCCCCTCATCAATATATGTTTGTGCTTCTGCAGTAGCATCCACTCCTATAATTGGTACTGCTTTTGAGCCGTCATTATTCCAGCCAAATGCTTGTAAAGATTTCATCGCTCCTATAGCAATTCCATCGTTATTGCAAAATACCAATTCCACACCATCTGTATCACTTATTGGATTTGAAGAAAGGAAAGTATCCATTGCATCTTTACCTTTATTTGTTGACCAGTCATCTGCTAAGAAATCTGTACCTAATTGTACCAAGGCTGGCATACCAGCTTCTGCAAATAACTCGTTTGTACGTGTTACACTAGCTTCTGTTCTACCATTTGCCTCTGGATGAGCCAGGTCTGAACGTATCATAACATACTCAATAGTTCCATTTCCATTTCGGTCATATTTTTCAAAATCTTTTAATATAGTGCTTGCTGCAATTTCACCTTGCATCAAACCTCCTCCACGTGCATCTGAACCTACAAACCAACAGTTTTCATATGAATCAATTACATCTTTGTTTGGTTGTTGATTATAAAATAGAATTGGTAATCCTGCATTTTTTGCCTTATCTACTACAGTTTGGCCTGAAGAAATATCTGCCATACCTACAACAAGCATTGTTGCTCCTTTTTGTATAGCGTTGTCAATCTGGTCATTTTGTACACTTTGCTTACCTTCACCATCATTAAAGTTATATGACATATCTGCGGCTTTATACACTGGGTCTATTGAATTCATTACCGCATTTTGTTGTGGGTCCGAGAAATTATAGACAAAATGCTCTAGCATTATCTCGTCTCCCCCGCTCGAACACCCTACAAGTGCTGCTGTCATTACGCTCATTGCTGATAAAATCCCAAATAATTTTTCTTTTTTCATAAAAAACCCTCCCTTTTTTATTTATGTAGGTCCGTAGACCATTATAATTATTATACCCATGTTATGACATAATTACAATGGGATATCCAAAAAAATTTTTATTTTGGTTAAACACACTAAAAAAGCTATAATATTTAGAGGGGGTATCTAATATTATAGCTTATCTATTTAATTTGGTATCAACACATTTGGCAGCTTTTGCTGTTGTTGTGAAGTAGTAGTTGTCTGTTGTAATTCTGTTAGGGTTACAGATACATCTGCATTTTGATTACCTCGGGATATTCTAACTGTTACAACATCACCAACTTTTTTGTTATCAAGCAATGTTCTTAGTTCATCAATGGTGGTTACTTTTTGCGAGTCAAATTCTAGTATTATATCATTTGCTCTAATTCCTGCTATGTCTGCACTGCTACCTGGTATTACACTTGCTACTAAGACTCCTACAGGAAACTCATATTGTGCCATTTCTTGGCTCATAGTAATACCCGATATTCCAAGAGATGGTCTTATAATTCGTCCATTTTCTAGTAATTCATCAACTATTTCTTTAACATCATTAATAGGAATTGCAAATCCCATACCTTCCACTTGGCTATCAACTAATTTTATAGTGTTAATACCTATAACTTCACCAGTAGGGCCTATTAATGCTCCGCCACTATTTCCTGGATTAATTGCTGCATCTGTTTGTATTAGAGACATTTCATTTTCAGAACTTACAGGTATTGTTCTGTCTAATGCACTGATTATTCCAACAGTCACAGTATTATTATATGCCTCATCAATCGGCGTACCTATTGCAATTGCAAGGTCTCCAACCAGTAAAGAATCACTGTCTCCTAGAGGCGCAAGTTTTATTTCACCACTTATTTCTTGCGGTAAATCAATTTTATTTACTGATACAACTGCAATATCTGTTAATGTATCCATGCCTACTATATGTGCGGCAACTTTAGTGTTTCCTAAAAATGTTACAGTCAGACTTGTTGCACCTTCCACAACGTGTGCATTGGTCATTATATATATTTTTTCGTCGTCTTCTTTAAAAATTACACCAGAGCCTAAACCA
Source organism: Candidatus Parepulonipiscium sp. PG-Nun2H_MBin03 (assembly GCA_001995005.1). GTDB lineage: Bacteria > Bacillota > Clostridia > Lachnospirales > Cellulosilyticaceae > Epulonipiscioides. The sequence continues at coordinate 9,648 of MDJN01000023.1, forward strand.
CTTTCTGAATATTCTCCAATAAATGTAGATATAACTTGGTTATTTACAATAGATACAATTGAAGGCCCAACATCTGATGCTATGTCACTTATTGAGTTATACCCTGACGACATAGGAACTAAGTTTTGCATATTTTCCTCAACTACTGTTATAGTTGGTGGCGTAACTTGCTCTTTTTGTGCCATAACGTTTTGGCGCGTCAGGTACTCGGCGACAAAAGCATATGAACTGCCCATTGCAGAACCGCCTACAATACTTACTATTAACATCGCTACTACAAATTTTAGCATACCTGTATTTTTCTGTTTTGGCGGCTTTTGCTTAATTACTTCATAGTAGAAGTTCTTATTTTCTGCAGAAATCATATGGTTTCTATCGTCATCGTCATTTTGCTGTTTATACCTATCATCTTGGTCATCATACATAATATTTGTGTTGCCACCACTTGCATTTATGTGGCAACTCCTCCTTTCTTTACTATACAACTGCTATACAATTTTTGCTTAATTTAAGTATACCTCTAAAATATTAATTTCCTGTTGCCATCTTTTAAAGATAATACAGTATTTTTGTATATAATTTTTAGCAAAACTGTTAAGTTTTTATGTATTTTAACATTTTTATTAATTAAAAATAGCACCCTAAGGTGCTTGCAGTTTGTTAACAAATAGTTATTTATTCGAGTTATCCTTATAATCGGGGTAGAGGGGTGAAGCCCCTCCACTGAATGTTAGTTGCCTTAATCTGAAAAGATTACTTGCTCTTTATCTCACCGCCTAAGAGGCGGGAGTATTAGAGCAAGTTAT
>MDJN01000024.1 GCA_001995005.1 Candidatus Parepulonipiscium sp. PG-Nun2H_MBin03
AATAGTTATCATCAAATTCTTAAATTCGCTGTTGCTCTCAAAAATATTAAATAAAATCTCTTTTGTATCTTTAGGAAGGATATGTGTAGTGTCCATAATATAATCAGCCTTAGCTTTCACTTCAGCTAATATTTTACGCTCTTTTATCACACCTTCATAAATTCTTTCGTTTCTAGCTAAAGGATGGAGCCTTCTAGTTTCTTTAAAACGCTTAATAATCTCCGAATCTTGGCAGTCAAAAAATATAATCCTATAAGCAAAATTTTTGCTTTTTAGTAAATCCAGACTCATAAATAGGTCTTCAAATAAAATGCCACCACGAATATCAATGCCTAATACCATCTTTTTATAACTATGTTGTTTATCTTGTATCAGTTCTATAAAGTTAGGTAACAATGCTGGTGGCAAATTATCTATACAATAATACCCAATATCTTCAAAAAATTTAATTGCTGTACTTTTCCCTGCGCCCGACATTCCTGTAACTATTATAAATTCCATCGAACTCCCCCTAAACGTAAATTTTTAATAACCTTAAGGATATTTTATCACTCTTTAAGTATATTTATGCAACTGCAAAAAAATCATCACTACATACCTATTAGCTTAATCTCTGTCTCTAGTTGGACTTGGTAATCTTGTAACACCTTTTGTTGTACTTGCTCTATTAAATTTAGTACATCTTCACAAGTAGCATTTCCCGCATTTATTACAAATCCACAATGCTTACTAGATACTTGTGCTCCACCCACAGTATAACCAGCAAATCCACTATCCATAATTAACTTGCCCGCAAAATGTCCTGTTGGGCGTTTAAAGGTACTTCCCGCACTAGGATAATTTAGAGGTTGTTTTTCCCGCCTACGATTAGCAAAATCTTTCATCTTTTCCGTAATTTCATTTTGAGGCTTAGTAGCCAAACTAATCGTCGCCTCAAGCACAATATATTTTTCACTAGGAATTATACTAGTTCTATACCCCAGCTCTAACTCAGCAGCAGGCAACGATTTAATTTCTCCATCCAACGTCAAAACAACTACACTCTCTAAAACATCCTTCATCTCACCATCATATGCACCAGCATTCATTGTGACAGCTCCGCCTAAAGTTCCGGGGATACCATGAGCAAATTCAAAGCCTCCAAGACTGGCCTCTTCTGCCTGTTTAGCAATTTTAGATAATAAAGCACCTGCTTGTGCAGTAATCTTATTCCCATTAACAGAAATACTGCTCAAATTTTTATAAACCGATATAATCACACCATCAAAGCCTTTATCACTAACCAAAACATTACTACCATTTCCAAGAATATAATATAGCACATTATGCTGCAAACAAATATTTACAATAGCCTGTAGAGCCTCAAAACTAGTAGGCGAAACAAAAATTTGTGCATTCCCCCCTATTCTAAAAGACGTATGCTTACTCAAAGGTTCATCTAACTTAACATCACTCACATGTTCTAACATTAATGTAACTAGCTCAGATCTATTTTCCATAATTACTCCTTATTTGATTGTAAGTCCACATAAAAAGACAAACATCATACCTTAGTTATTATTATACTATACTTACAATGGTTGTTTAATTCGTTTTAATTATTATACCACATGCAAAAAAAATTGCTAGTATAATCTACCAGCAATTTTTTCCCTTACAATGTTACAACTTTCTTAGATTCCAAAATTATTTGAGTAATTTCCTCCATATTGCTAATTCTACCAACAGTTAAAGAGCTTTGACCACAAACTTTATATACACATGTACCGCAAGCAATCAATTCCACACCGTAATATTCCAATGCTTCTAACATATCTAAAAACGGAGAATTTTTTGCCAGAACCCTAACACCAGAATTATAAAATATAATTGCATCTGGTTTCACTGGACTAGCAACAACTTTTCTTAACAATACGCCCAACAAAGTACTACCTACCCCTACATCACCATAACCTAGAGCTTCATTATTAATTATAATAACACTTTTATACATATAATCACCTTTAATAAAATATCTGTATCAATATATATAATATGCACTATAATACAATAGGGTGATGAAAACGACAAAAAAGGCTACACAAATGTATAGCCTTAATCAATCAATTTAGCACGTTTGTGAGAGCTATATATAATTTTTATTAAGGAAAATATCATAAAAACTAAGTTCATTATACAACTCGCAATGGCAACTCCTCTATTACGTTTATTTTTAATGCCTATGCCACCAAGTATACTACCCAATAATGTAATAGGTAAGCCCAAAATAGGTATTATCCATGCCAATGCAGAAATTAGCCCTAAAGTTAAAGAAATCCAAGCATTAGTGTTCCTCTTGTAAGAAGTTGTTAAGTGTGGCATCATATCAGTACTATTATTAGTATCATCATCATCAACTAAGTATTCGTCAATTGTGCAATCCATCCACTCATCCATATATATTCCTCCTATCATAGACCCATTCAAATAACATAAATTACCCAATAGTAAGCTCTATCACTATTATACATTAATTTTCCAATTTGGTATACGGTATATTTGCAACAAAATTTAAAACTATTTGTGGGGATTTCCTCTTTTAATTGGGGAATATTGAATTTATAGTAAATAATAGCCATACTAAGTTAATAAGTCTAATAAATTTTAGTAAAAATTTACTCACCATTATGTATGAATGGACATACAATATAATATACCTGTACAATATAAGGTGGTGTTCTCATGTATTCATCAGTTGACGCTGTTTCTTATGCTCTAAATCATTATATTAATTACAATAATTTATATCCCAATTATGCTGAGTTAGATTCTACAAATTTTGTTTCTCAATGCTTATTTGCAGGCGGAGTTCCTATGCAACAGGATTCAAGCAAAAACCTTTTATTGAATTGGTATTGTCTTAGTAAAAATAGTATAGATAACACTCTTATCTCATCTACTTGGTATAGTGCAGAGCATTTTTATAAATATTGGTCTAATAATGCTAATAAGTATTTTACATTTACACTTAAAGACCTCTCTAAGCCTAATGTATTAAATTTAATTGAACCTGGTGACCCTATTACTATATTTAAGTACAATAAAATATCTAGTTGTGTAATTGTGATAAGAAGGGAAGGTAACCACATTTTATGTGCTTCGCATGCTGAAGATACAGTTGATACTCGATTAGTAGATTTTAATCTAAATCAATTTAGAGTGTACAAGTTAGGAAAAATAAATCCATAGAAAAACGCCCATCTTAATAGATGGACGTTTTTTTATGCCCGAGACCGGAATCGAACCGGTACGAGTGTTATCCCGCAGGATTTTAAGTCCTGTGCGTCTGCCAGT
>MDJN01000025.1 GCA_001995005.1 Candidatus Parepulonipiscium sp. PG-Nun2H_MBin03
TTGTCTTATTTATTACTAATAGCTGTATTTATTTACATCATCAATCGTAATACCAGGGTGTACTGCAATATTTATTGCATTAGCAATAACATTACCTAAATACGTAATAACCTCATCCATATCTTTTGGTGTCACAAATAAATTACCTATAGTAGGGGTAATAACTTCTTTTATTAAAGCGTATTTTTCTTGTTCTCCTAAGCCTTTTAGCATAGAGTAAAATTCTGTGTGTTCAGATTCTTTTAGCATAATATCAATAAGAGTATTCATAGTATCATTTATAAGAGTTGCCGCATCTACAACAGTCGGTACGCCTATTGCAATTACAGGACAACCCATAGCTTCTTGATCTAACTTTTTACGTTTATTACCGATACCAGCCCCTGGAGAAATTCCTGTATTACTAATTTGAATAGTAGAATTTATTCTAGTAGCATTTCTTGCTCCTAACGCATCTATAGCAATTATACAATCAGGTTTTATATGCTCAGTAACTCCTCGAACAATTTCGCTAGTTTCTATTCCTGTAAGACCCATAACTCCAGGAGCCAGACTACTTAAGTGGCACACCGTCTCGTCTATAGCATCGGGTACAAATTCTGCTAAGTGACGTGTTACTAACACTTTATCTGTTACATAAGGGCCTAGTGTATCTGGTGTTGCTTGTCTATTTCCTAAACCTATAACTAAAACTTTTAAGGCTCCTGTATGTTTTGGCAATAAGCCTTTAATACAATCTGCAACTTCTTCTATAATTTCTTTATGAATTTCTGGATCATTTTCTTTTAAATGCTCAGATTCTATGGTGATATAATGACCAATAGGTTTACCCATAGTTTTTTGGCCTTCTTCATTTAAAACTTCTATGTGGGTCTTTTTATAATTTTCAAATTTCTCTACTTGTAAATCAACTCCTTCAATATCATAACTATTCTCTACACTTTGCTTTAAAACAGCACCTACTTCAATTGCTAAATCTGTACGTGGCATAAACATATATTTTTACCTCCAACTGTTATTATAATCTAGTTTTTCCATATTTTTTGCATATATGCATTGACTTTTGTCAAGACTAGATTTATAATAAAAAATATTTCATTCTATTCCCCAAACCGTGTCTAAAATCTGGGTAGATTAAACCCTTAAGAATATGAATGGAGACCAAAAAAATGGCAAATATCAAATCAGCAAAAAAACGTATTAAAGTAATTGAAACTAAAACAGCACGTAATCGTTCTATTAAATCAGCAGTTAAAACTTATTCTAAAAAAGTTATAGTTGCTATAGAAAGTGGAAATAAAGATTTAGCTACACAAAATCTTAAAGTAGCTATAAAAGCTATTGACCAAGCTTGTGCAAAAGGTATTTATCATAAAAATACAGCAGCTAGAAAAAAATCTACTCTTGTTCGTTTAGTTAACCAAATTGCTTAATTAAAAAATGCTAGGGCTCTAATTACAGTCCTAGCATTTTTGTTTCTTTTATTGGATGTGTTACTTCTTTTATTGTTATTTCCTCTGTTTCTTTAATTATTGATTCTTCTGCTTCTTTCATTTCCATTCTTATTATAAATGTCATAACTACCCTAAGCGATACAACAGCAGCTAAAATTAAAATCTCTTCTAGATCCCTTACCACAACAGTTTTTAAAATTTCCGCTGCTAGTTTAAATTCTAATGCAATTGCCATAGAATTTGCAAGTTGATATTTTAAAGCAAAATCATCTTTCATAAGCAAACTTTTTACATAATGAAAAAATGCTCTTAATGTGCCCCCGGTTAAAATTATTATACCCATTAATTCAATTGAATGAATTATAAATGGAACAAAATCTGCTATAATTGAGGTTACAAAAGAATTCATAGTCGATATCATATATACCCCCCTCCCCTGAATTATATTATAACATATGTAAAAGGGATATAGCAAACTAAATTGCTATATCCCTTATGATAGGTAAAAATTACCTTTCGCAAAAGCTTGAACATTCTGTTCCTACACAGTTTGAAGCTCCTAAACCAGATATATTAATAAAATCTGCTTTACAAGAACCTGCTGAGTTATGAACACAGTTATGAGCTTCGCATCCTACTGCTGGTTCAGGATTAGCGTATCCTGTAACATTTAATGCGTTAGTTGCTGATGAACATTCTGTAACACAATTACAACATGTGTCATCACAACAATTTGCTGCTGCCCCATCAATTTCAATGTTGTTTAGCGAACAACAATGGTCTGTATTGTGTGAACAATTAGAAACACTACAATTTAATCTTGGCATAATTACCCCTCCTAATCGGTTAAGTTTAATCTAGCAGTTACATCCACCTTTTTTACCTGATTTGTTCCCACATGCACAATCAGTTGCTTTAGTAGTATCACTTACGTTACCACAATCTACTGTGCTATTTGTTGAACAATCTACTGTGCTATTTGTTGAACAATCTACTGCGCTGTTTGATTTTTTAGCTTTTTTAGACATTTTAACTCACCTCATAAAATTTATTAGCAATATTCCTTATTGCTTTAATAGTATGTACAAAATCAATTTTTTTTATAAGGCTTTTTTGGAGGATAGTTTTGTTAAAAATAGATAAAATTGTAAATTAGATCAAACTAAAATAGAAGTATAATTCCTAATATAACACCAATTACTGTTGCAACACTAGTAAGACGTCCATTCCATATATGTTTTGATTCAGGAAGCAAGTCTTCGCATATTATGTACAATATAATCCCTGCAGCAATTCCTAATGAAATAACAATAAACACATCACTAATTTTGCTCAGAAAATATCCAAGTATTGCTCCTATGCCCATAGCAAGTCCTAAACAAACTGGGATTAAAAACATAAAGCTTGTTTTAACATTTCCCTTAAGAGGAATAGCTACAGCAATAGCTTCAGGTATACTATGTAAACATATTACAGTAGCAAAATTTAGTATAGTCTCTTGAGAAGTATAACTAAGAGAGCCGAGTGCAAATCCTTCAGGTATGCTATGAATTCCTATTCCAATTAATAACGCAAGTCCAGTTTTTAGCATTTTACTATTTGAGAGGAGTAATTTATCTTCAGTAAAATGTATTACTTGTTGTAAAGATAAACCTAGACCCACGCCGATTAGCATGCCCAGCACAACTAATTCAAAGCGATTAGTGCTGATAGCTTCTGGTAAAATATCAAAACATATCATAGAAAGCATTACGCCAGCGGTTAGCCCAAATAACATTCCTATTAAGCGTTGATTTTTGATATTAAATATGCATACTAGCAAAATTCCAATAGCAACACCTAAACCTTCTGCTATAAATGCTATAAAAAAAGCTATTGCCATTCCCATTATATCACCCCTTCTTTATATAAATATTGTATTAAGGCCTGTACTTTTTTAGAACTAAGGGAGTATATATTTATAGTTTAGTACATAATAGTATAGACAATAGATTTAAGGAGATTATAACAATGAAATTATTAATATTTAATATAGTGATATTAGGAGTTGTTTTTATAACAATTAATGAGTTTAGCGAAGAATCATTAGAAATATCTACTTCAAGTGCAATGCCTGAGATTAGCTTATTACCTAAATTAATTATGGAAAATACTATTATTCCAGAAGCGGTACTAGAAGAAACTACATTACCTTATGTATTTGAAGTATATACAGATATTCCAGAAGATATGGTAAATTCGATGTTAGGTAAATCTCTGCCTAATGTAGAATTTGCAATTACTCTATCATTAGTTACTGTAACATACATAGATTATAATGGAGATACTAAAACTGGAGATATGGTAGTGCATAAAGATTTGGCAGAAGAGGTGGCAGAAATATTTGAAGAAATATATTTAGCTAAGTTTCCTATTGCAAATATTGAGTTGATTGATAAATATGATGCCGACGATAATTTATCTATGATTAATAATAATACATCTGCATTTAATTACAGATTAATTAGTGGTACAAATATAATATCAAATCATTCGTATGGACGTTGTATTGATATTAATCCTCTAGTTAATCCACATGTGATAAATGGGGTAGCATATCCGAAGGAAGGCAGTGCGTATATTGATAGGAGTTTAGATTATACTGGTATGATTAAAGAAGGAGATGTGGTGTATAACGCATTCATTTCTCGTGGTTGGAGCTGGGGCGGTCACTGGAACAGCCCCGACTATCAACACTTTGAGAAATAATTCTATTGATTGATTGTTTCGGTATTACTTTCGTTGTCTTGGTTAGTAGTTTCGTTATCTTGGTTAGTAGTTTCGTTGTCTTGTTTAATAGTTTCATTAGTGCTAGAAAGTGTTTGTGTAATATCTGAAGTTATATTACTTGCTTGTGATGTAAGTTTACTCGCTTCTTCTAATTTTTGTGTCTTAGCACTTCCACTTGAATTTTTGGCCTGAGTTTCTAAAATACTAGCTTGATTTTCCATATCTTTTTTAGTAGCAAAATTTGCCTTAGCTTGATCTAAAGTAGTTGCCATACTAGATATAGACATAAGACGATTACTCATAGAATCTTCGTTAGTTGCCTGTGGCTTTGCATAAGCTTTTAATTTTTCTTCTCTTTCTGCCATTTTTTCTTCTTGTTGTTCTTGTCGTTTAGTAGCAATTTGCTCTTCGATAAGTAATAATTTTTCTTCATACATGTCAAGTTGGTCTTCTATAGAGGATAAATCATCACCATTAGCTAATGTGCTAGCAATTAGTTCATTTTTGTTATCTAATAATTCAGATTTTTGCTTATTAAGGCTATCTATCATAGACATGGCTTTTCCTTGTGATGAAATTGAAAGACTAGAAGCAACTGAAAGAGTAGAACCTTCTTCTAATTTAATACTTCCTTCATCTGAGTTAAGCCCAGCTGTATTAACTTTTTCTTGGTTTATTTTACCAAAGTTACCGCTGATAGCATATTGGCTTGGTACATTAATATTCATAAGTATATCTCCTTTTATTATAATAGTATGATTGTTGCATATATAATATATCGACATCTAAAGACAAAATATTAGTTTATAAATAAAATTGATGAATTCGTTATAATATTAAATCTTGAAAATCCCCTAAAATTATAGTAAAATGATAAAAACTACAAAGGAGACACACAATGGAACAATTTAATATTATAAAACAAAAAATTAAGCAAAGTGGATATACGCACGAGGTGGATATAGAAGAGTTATATAATCTAATCTGTGACGAGATAGAGGATAAAATAAGTGGAGAATACATCTTTATGCTAAAAGTGACAGAAGATACACATTTTGAAATAAAGGTAGAGATATTTGAGGAGGAGTTTAATTTGGCTAGTATAACTATACAGCAAAATGGGCAGAGTTTCTATATAGAATTGGAGTAGATAAATGTGAGTAAACTTTTTTTTGATGTA
>MDJN01000026.1 GCA_001995005.1 Candidatus Parepulonipiscium sp. PG-Nun2H_MBin03
TCCTTGTTGCATATAAGTTTTAAATATCGCTGCTACTATGTCTACCCCTTTTTCACCTTCCGCTACAGTTGGGTGTAATCTCAAATTCAGAGGACCTCCTGTTATACGGTTAAATGGAACTTTGCTAAGTGAATTTAGCATTGCTGTAACCCCTTCTATATCACTTCCATCAACTGGAGATTGATTTTCGCTAAGAGGGTCTTTTGCATAACGCCCATCTGGTGTTGCTCCTACTTGCTCTCCCATTACTGTAAATGCTCTATCTGTTGAATAAGTTGGCCATAATTGATATACATATTCTGGGCCATTATATTTATCTATCGCACGTATAAATATATCTGTTAAAATTTTAGCATACTTATCAACTGCCTCTACGTCATTCCCAAATTTGGCATATTTAGTTCTAAATTTCATTGCCCATTCTTCATTACCACTATAGTTATCTTTCATCATTTGAGCAAGCTCTCCAAAAGTCAGAGATTTTTCCTCAAAGACTACTTGCTCAATAATATATAGTGCATTTATCACTGTTGCAAGACCACACCCCTGCGCTACAATCTTGTGATATTTTGTGCCGCCCTCTGTCCAGGTTACGGCATTTTCTATAGTCCCTTTTAAGAAGCAATCCTCAATACGCAGTTTATCAAAGGCATGTTGTTGTTCTATCTTAAAGTCAGCCTCAAATCCTTTTCTAAATTCAGCAATAAGATGACTAAATTGTGTTTCAAATATTTCTAAAAACTCATCCATAGATTGTATTTCATCAACAGGTTTGGTTTTCACTCCATAATATGGTCCCATCATAAGACCTATCATTCTATCTTCTAAGCTCCATTCACAATCTTTTGTTTCGCCCTCTTTTCTAGGCTCCATAGGATAATCTCCCTGGTGCAATGCTAGCTCTAATGGTTTTGCCATGTTCATCCACAATTGTCTCAGCCCACCCTCATATGCTGGAATATTCGGGTCGTTGCATCCCCAGAAACCATAATCATATACTTCAGGCTCTGCTATATTATAATACTTAAGTGCCGGAATCATAGTTTCATCATTATATACTGTAACAGTCCCATTATTTCTCATAACACGAGCTGTCAATTTCCAGAAATCTTCTGGTATCCCTTCGTGATATCTAACAATGATATATGGATTTCTAAGTCTCATCTCATCCATAGCTTCTAACATTATATATGATAATTCACAAACACCAGTTGTTCCATCTGCTTGAACTCCGCCTAACGTTAAATAGTTAGGGTCATCAAATGCTAATTCAAGCGTATCTTTTGTTCCTGATGTTTCTTCTGACATATGGTCTGTTTGAGACATCATTTCATTGTTTCTATAATAAAACTCTTCTACTAAATCAAGAGCTTGCTCTCTAGTTAAAGTTCCATTTTTTACATCTTGCTCATATAGCGGTTGTAAGTCTCTATCCAAACGACTATAGTTTAAAACTCCACATCCTGCAACTTTTTGCAATACTAAAGTATTTAGCCATATTAATTGTAGGGCTTGTTTAAATGTAGCCGCCGGCTTATGTGCAATATTCATCAAATCGCTTGCTAACTCATCTTTTCCAGCTTGCTTTGCAGCTTCTGCATATCTTTCATAAAAAGCACTCATAGCCTCTACAGTAATAATAACGCCATTCAAAAACTCTTTTTGGTTTTCATTGCACCCTTTTTGTAAGCGAGCCTTAGCCTTGTTTACAATAGCATCATATCCATCATATACAAGCTCTATATAATCTATGCCTAAATGTCCAAAACTTGTAAACCAATACGGACGACATTTTAACCAACCGTTTGAATAGTAAAATAATACTTTCTTAAATCTATCTTCTAGAGACATATCCCACCACTTGCGATGAGTTTCCACAATCTCTGCAACTTCGCTCTCTTCTGGAATTCTAACCGCTAAACGCCCTGCTAATTCCATATCATCATCTATAATAACAGATATATTTTGCAAAATATGATTTAGAGTTTTTCCATATTTTACAGCAAAACTATCTTCTTCAAACATACTTTCAGTTTCAAACGTATATTTAATCCTTTCCATAAAAGTTTCTTTTGTAGAACGTCCAAACAGTGCTTCTATTTTGCTTTCTAAAACTGACCTCATTTATCTATTACCTCCTTGATTTTATAAGCTTATCTAAATCGTCCATCTTTTGTTTAGATGGAGTTTTAAATTCCTTACCCTTTAGCCCTATCGCAATTGATTTATTTACACCTAAATTATGATATGGCAACAAATCTATCTTTGTAATATTTTCATACCCTTCTATAAAACCTAGTAAATCTTTCATATTTTGTATATCATCATTAACGTCTTCCATTATAGGAATTCGTATATTAACTTCTTTACCCGTTTCAAAAATTCGTCTTGCATTTTCAAGTATCAGTTTATTATGCACTCCAGTATATAATTTATGCTTATTTGTATCCATAATTTTTAAATCTATTAGAAACAAATCTATAAATGGCATAACTTTTTCTATCTTATCATATTTAACATTAAGTGCTGTATCTAGTGCATTATGTATGTTTACATTAGAAGTTTTTTTAAATATAGACGCTACAAAATCAGCTTGTAGCAAAGCTTCTCCTCCGGATATTGTTAATCCTCCTCCGGAATTGTTATAATAAGTTATATCTTTTTGGACTAAAGATGCTACTTCAGATGCAGTTTTTTGTTCTCCAAACATCTTTAAAGCATCAAAATAACATGATTTAACGCATTCTCCACACAAATCACAATCAAGATTATCTATTCGATTGTCATATTGTATATTTTTTTTACAAATTTTATTACAATTTTGGCATTTGGTGCATTGATCTGCATCCCACATTAGTTGCTTTTTTAGTATATAGGATTCCGGATTATGGCACCATTGACACCGTAGGTTACAACCCTTTAAGAATATAGTAGTCCTTATTCCAGGGCCATCACTAGTGCTAAAGCGTTGTATGTTATATACAGTTCCTTTTTCACTCATATTACTACCCCATTTCATTTATTCTATGTAGTAATGTTATAACATAATTATATCATGATTTTTACGGTTGTCAAGTGATTTCCATAAAATTTTATAGTTCTTTTTAACATTTTTTTATCTTCTCTTTGTTTTTTTTTAGGCATATTTTTCAATAAAAATTATAAATATTATATATAAATACTCATGTGGCTTGATTTTAAATAAGTAATATCGTAATATAAATCATAAAATATTGAAAGGAGTTATGTATTTGGATAAAAAAATTAAAACTATTGATAAATCTGCACCTATTCCTATGTTTTATCAGCTAAAACAAATTTTACTTAGCGACATAAAATCAAATGTTTATCCCCCAGGCAACATGATTCCTACTGAACGAGAATTAAGCGAAATATACGGAATTAGCCGGACCACAGTTCGGCAAGCTGTTCTCGATTTAGTAAGAGAAGGATACTTAACAAGACGCAAAGGTAAAGGTACTATTGTAGCCGAACAAAAACTTACTCATATCTTTGTACAAACAATAGAAAGTTTTAATAGTGAAATCATTGCACTAGGAAAAACGCCTTCAACAGAAGTTGTAGGTTTAAAAAGAATTAGTGCCACTACTCATATTGCTGATACTCTATTTTTAGAAACTGGTGCCGATGTGTTATATATACACCGTAAACGCATGGTTGATGATGTACCCATCGTAACTATAATCACGTATTTAGACTTTAAAAGATGTGAATTTTTACTCAAGCATAATCTTGAACAAGAAAGCCTTTATGACCTTTTAAGCTTAAACCCTGCAAATAAGATAGTTAAAGTGGACAGAAGAATTGAAGTTACCGAAGCCAAAGAACAAGACGTTAAATTATTAGGAATTAAACAAGGTAAACCTATACAGCTTTTTTATAGTTTAGGAAAAAATATCGATGATCTTCCTATAGAATATTCAATCGCAAGATATCGTGGAGATCGTAGTAGTTTTAATGTATCAGTAGCTCTTAAGCAAGATTAAAGGGTAGACCATTTATGGTCTACCCTTTAATCATTTCTTTCTAGTAGCAAAAAATCCTATTAATCCTATTACTATTGTAGCCACAGCTGCATATACAAAATGTTCTCCCATTATATATTTTTCTGCAAATAATAACGCTACTACTACTATCAAATAACTTAATTTATCAAATTTACCAATTACTAAATTAATTATTACATATGATATTACCCCAAACGCAATCCCTTCAGATATGCTATACGTGAATGCCATTCCCGCAATTGTCAAAAATGCTGGTATGCCTTGAGCTGCATCATCAAAATCAATTTTTGTAACAGAACCCATCATGTAAAAACCTACTACTATTAATGCTGGTGCTGTTGCAAAAGCCGGTATTGCCAAAAATATTGGCGAGAAAAATAACGATAACAAAAATAATATAGCCGCCACTACTGCTGTTAATCCAGTTCTACCACCTGCAGTAACTCCAGACGCACTCTCAACATAAGTTGTAGTAGTTGAGGTTCCAAGACATGCTCCTGCTGTTGTTGCTATAGCATCTGCTAATAATGCTCCTTTAATATTAGGTAAGTTTCCATTTTCATCTAACATGTTAGCTTTTGATGATACCCCTATTAATGTTCCTAAAGTATCAAACAAGTCTACAAATAAGAAAGCGAATATTATCGCAAAAAATTCTCCTGTTAATATCATAGAAAAGTCAAACTTAAATAATATAGGCGATAGGCTAGGTATAGAAATTCCTCCAGAAAAGTCTGGTATAAGCGGATAAAATGCAGGGTTATTTGCATCTACTGGAAAATATGGTATATATAAGCCAGTTAACTCACATATTATCCCCAATCCGTATGTTCCTAAAATTCCCCAAAGTATAGCTCCTTTAAATCCTTTAGCTATCATTATCCCTGTTATAAGAACTCCTATTACTGCAAGAATTGCCGAAATACCTACATTTGTTGCTCCATACATCTCTCCTGGATATAACATATTGTATTTGTCTAGTTCAAACATGGTTACTATTGTAGCACCATCACTTATAGCAATGTTAGCTCCTTGAAATCCTATAAACGCTATAAAAACCCCTATACCTGCTCCCACAGCGTGCTTTAAATTGATTGGAATTGCTTTAAATATAGCCTCTCTTACGTTAAAAAAAGACATAATCAAGAATATTACACCTTCAACAAATACTGCTGCCAACGCTACTTCCCAACTAATCCCCATTCCTAATACTATAGAAAAAGCAAAGTATGCATTCAGACCCATCCCTGGAGCCAATACAAACGGGTAATTGGCTAAAAATGCCATACATAGCGTACCTATAGCTGCTGCTAATGCTGTTGCCGTAAACAAGGCTCCTGCATCCATTCCGGTTACCGATAATATAGACGGGTTAATGGCTAATATATATGCCATTGTCATAAAAGAAGTAATACCCGCTATTACTTCGGTTTTAACATCTGTACCATGTTCTTTTAACTTAAAAAAATCCATAATAATCACCCTTTCTTATTAGAAATTTATATAATATTATACAAAAAATATTATACGATAATATTATGGTATAATATTTTCGTATAATTGTCAAGTTTTTATTTCATACAATATTACTTTAAATTTAAGATTTTTTAAGGTTTTTGCTATATTTTTATTAATTGTAAAGAAAATTTAAATTTTTGTATGGTCAAATTATTATTTATTTTAAGGGCATGTGTTATTATATAGTAAAATTTTACATGTGTACATGCTGCACTTATTGTCTGTATGTTTAAATCATATATTGTAACATTTAACTATAACATGTCCACTATATAAATCCTACATTTCTAAAAGACTATATATATACTCCATGTCTAGACTTTCTCTAACAATATCTGCAAGCTTATCATACTCTCTGTCTTTAAATTCTTCCATAGACATATTTTTATTCAACTCATAATCAATGCCTTTATTTGTCGCAAGTGCTTTGACTATGGTTAATATAATTTCCGCACTATCAAATATTCCGTGCACATAAGTTCCATATACATTACCTATAGAATATCCATCAAGAGTAATATTATTCTCCAAATCTACTAATTTATTCATATTCTTATCAAGTTTTGTGGTACCCATATGAATTTCATAACCTTCAAAATTAATTCCATTTAATACAGAAAAAATCCCTTCTGCATTTTCAACAGTACCATTCACCCGGGTTCTAGTCTTTTGTTGTTCAAAAATTGTATCCCCTTTAACAAAACCTAATCCCCTGTGCGTTCCGCCTCCTTCTAAATGGTTAGGGTCTGATATAGTTTCGCAAAGCATTTGAAACCCTCCGCAAATTCCAAATATGCTGCCTCCACTGTTCTTATATTTTAATATCTTTGATTCTAACCCGCTCTCTCTTAACCATAATAAGTCTGAGATTGTATTTTTTGACCCTGGAAGTATTAATAAATCTGGTTTCTTAAATTCATGCACATTTTCAATATATCTAACCTTGCACCCTGCAAATATATCAAATGCGTTAAAATCCGTAAAATTAGATATTTTAGGTAATTTAATTACAGCTATATCTATTAAAGATACTTGTTTATTAATAAGATTTTCTGATAAGCTATCCTCGTCATCTATATTCAAATGACAATATGGCACCACCCCTACTACGGGTATTGGCATTAAATTTTCTATCATATCAATACCAGGTTGTAATATCTTAACATCACCTCGAAATTTATTTATAATATTTCCTTTTATATACGCCTTTTCGTCGTCATCTTGTAGCATATATGTTCCATATAATGCAGCAAAAACACCTCCTCTATCAATGTCTGCAACAATTAAAACAGGTGCATTAGCCATTTTTGCCATTCCCATGTTTACTATGTCATTTTCCTTTAAATTTATCTCCGCAGGACTTCCAGCCCCTTCTATTACAATTATGTCAAACTCCTCTGCTAATTTATTATACGCTTCCATAATGATGGGTTTGTAGTTTACTTTATTTTTGTAATACTCACTTGCTTTCATATTTCCAACTACTTCTCCATTAATAATTACTTGTGAACCTTTGTCACTAGTAGGTTTTAATAAAATAGGATTCATTCTAACATCTGGCTTTATATTAGCAGCCTCTGCTTGTACAACTTGAGCCCGTCCCATCTCAAGCCCTTCTTCCGTAATAAATGAATTTAACGCCATGTTTTGTGACTTAAACGGAGCCACCTTATGCCCATCTTGGTAAAAAATCCTGCATAACGCTGCTGTTAAAATACTTTTGCCTGCATTTGAAGTCGTCCCTTGTATCATGATTGATTTTGCCATTTACTCATCTCCTCTAATATTATATTTCTATCTATTATATATTCATTTCTCATAACTTTGCAACTTAACTATACTTATTTTTATACTAATCTAATTTTGATAAAGGAGATAGTTCACAAAACTATCTTCAGAATGTAGACGATTAAATCTAGCTAGATAAATATGAACTATAATTATTAAAATTTACTTCTATAAAAAGCATAGTTTTTG
>MDJN01000027.1 GCA_001995005.1 Candidatus Parepulonipiscium sp. PG-Nun2H_MBin03
TTAATAAGAACCTTTCCTTTTGTGGGATTGTCTATGCCACTAATAATATTTAGTAGCGTACTTTTACCACTGCCACTAGGTCCGATGATGGATACAAATTCATTGTCTTTCACCTCCATGCTAACGTCATTTAGTGCTACTACCTTGCTTTCGTTGTCACCATATTGTTTAAAAATATGTTCAACTTTTATCATAAAATTTCCTCCTAATAAGTATGTTATATGTTTAATGTACCCTTAAATTTGCCAATTATACAGTGTATTAAATTTATATATATACGATAGTTTATTTATTTTGTTGATATGAGCTAAATGGAATAATGTTACAGGTATATTTAGTTGATGTAATATCTCGAATGGTATATAATAAGATAATCAAATATTACTTAATGAGGAGGATTATTATGTTTAAAAAAATTTTAGCATTAGGATTTAGCGTGATGACAATAGCAAGTATACAGCCTGTATTTGCCACTGAGGTTCAACAACCTAGTATGAGTTCATGGGCAACAGAGGATATATTTGAGGGTTCAAAATATGGTATTTTCCCCATGGAATGGTGTAATGAAGTTTTAACACAAGAAGTCACATCTGAACAAATAAGTACCATAATTAATATGATAGAAGAAAAGTTTATGGTTTTAGATTTAGTTCCAGTGGAGGACTATAAAACAGATAATACAAATCTTACAAGAAAAGGTATATTACATAAATTGTATCAAACTATTGACCAATACGAGGGTAAATACGGAGATAGCGTTGAATATTTTGTACAAAATGGGTTATTAGTAGGTGATGAGGATTCTAACTTAAGATTAAATGATGTTGCTACTACTGAGGAAACAATAATATTAGCTACTAGATTTGTAGAGCATGTTTTTGATGTATACGATAAAAGTGCTAAAGGTATTGCATGGGAAGTTACAAATGGAGAGAATACTATTTATCTTTATGGGGTAGCTCATACAGGTATTTCGGATATGTACCCAATTAACCCAGATGTGTTAGATGCCTACAATAGTGCAGATTATTTATTAGTAGAAATTAATCATTTCTTGCCACTATCAGAAGAAGATAAAGTTGATATATTTTTACCAGAGGGAACAGTTATACAAGATATACTATCAGAAGAAGTATATGAGAAACTTGCTTTGGTTTGTGATATGCAAGAACTACCAGTTGATAACCTAGATAATTTTATGCCTTGGACTATAAAAAATGAGTTCCAACGTATTTATGCCAGACTTAATCCAGTAGATGAGTCTATAGAACAAGCAACATTTGACTATGGAGTGGATAGATATTTTTTAACAAAAGCAATGATGAGTGATAAACCTGTTATCGAATTAGAAAGTAATTCGGATTATCATGAAACATATTACAATCATGAGTATCAAGAATCACAGATAGATTTAGTGTTAGATATGATATTAAATCCAAATGATTATGATAATTCTAATGAGGACTTTTTACAATGTTTGCAATATTATATTGATGGAGATATTGAAAATTTCACTAAACTTACAGCCACATTAGACAGCGAAATGTCAATGGAAATATTATATGGTAAGCGTGATGAAAAAATGGCAAGCCAAATGATTGACTTTTTGGAGCAAGAGGGTGAAAACACTTATTTTGCAGCTATAGGGGCAGGGCATTACGTAATTGATGGAACAATTATTGATATATTAGAAGATAAAGGCTATACAGTTACAGAGTTTTACCGATAAAAAATTTTCTGTCAAGGGCTGAGTTTAACTTAGTCCTTTTTTGTGTTCAATATAAACAATGTCTATAATTACATGGTTGACAATACATGCTAGGATGATTAAAATAAGTAAATAGAAAGATTATTCATTCTGTAGGATAGAAAAGAGGATAAAAACAAATGAGTAGCCCTTATAAATTAACACAAGGACAAGAAATAACTAATGTTAGAAAAACCCTTGATATAACTAGAAAGGAGTTTTCAGACGCATTAGGATTTAGTATAGAAGAAGAAAAAACTATGAAATTATGGGAAAATGATAAAGAGGTAATTCCTAAAATAATTTACAATAAAATAATAACATTCCCTACAACCCCACCTCTTTTGCCACCAACTAAAGAAAGTTGTAGATTCACACAGATTGATTTATTTGCAGGAATTGGTGGTATAAGGCAAGGCTTCCAACGTCATGGTGGTAGAACAGTATTTTCATCTGAATGGGACAAGTTTGCTGCGAAAACTTATAGAATTAATTATGGTGAAACACCCGAGGGAGATATTACACAAATTGATGTAAAGGACATACCAGAACATGATATATTATTAGCTGGGTTTCCTTGTCAACCATTTTCTCAGGCAGGGTTAAAAAAGGGATTTGAAGATGCAAGAGGCACATTGTTTTTTAATATTGCTGAAATTTTAAGATATAAACGCCCTAAAGCATTCATGCTAGAAAATGTTAAGCAGTTAAGAGGGCATGATAAAGGTAATACATTAAAAACAATATTAGCTATTTTGGAAGAACTAAATTATTATGTCCCAACGCCAGAAGTATTAAATGCATATCATTTTGGAGTACCACAAAATCGTGAAAGGATTATTATAGTTGGATTTGATAAAAATTGTTTGCCTACAGACTTTAAGGAATTTCAATATCCTAACGGCAATATAACCAATGAAATATGTGTTGGCGATATATTAGATGCTCAAGTAAGTGATAGGTTTACAATATCAGATAAACTGTATGAAGGTCATTTAGGACGACGAAAGCTACACAAGGAAAAAGGCAATGGCTTTGGATTTTGTTTATTTAATGCCAATAGTAAGCATACAAATACAATTAGTGCAAGATACTACAAAGATGGAAGTGAAGCCCTAATTGAGCAAGAAGGTAAAAACCCTAGAATGCTGACACCTAGAGAATGTGCAAGATTACAAGGATTTCCAGAAGAATTTATTATTCCCGTGTCTAACGCTCAAGCTTATAAACAATTTGGCAATTCTGTATGCATAAATGTTATTGAAGCCGTTGCTAAGTCAATGCTAGATTATTTAGAACAATATAATATACTATAAATGTAAGAGTGAGCTGTAATAAATATAATATAGCTCACTTTTGCGATGTATTCTACAATAACAACTTTACTCATAGGTTTCAGTAATCAAACTATCCCAAAATGAGTTATTGGCACGCCACCCAGAGTAAGGTCTGGAATTACCTTGATACATACCACTATCCAAAAATACTATTCCTTTTTGAACTAACTTAACCCAATTATCATAAGTCATAGGCTCACCAAAACAAATTTTTTGATAGGTGCCACTAGCTGAAGTCTTACAAGTAAACCAACCTTTATTATTAAACTTATTTTCAAGTTTTAATTTTAGACATTTATCAGTTCTTTTATTGGAAGGAGATGTTTTTCCAAACCAATAAGCTAATTCTAAATTTTCTTGCTAAAGTGGCACAGGAACAATTAGCCCTTTATTTGGACGCTTATCCTTACTATAAGAATAAATTGCAATAATATCCTTATCTTTAGTAATAACCAATTTCTGCCCAAAATCATTAAAACCATGAATGGTAGGACAGGGAGACCCTGACCAAGAATATCTATTATCCTTTGATTCATTTGGATAGTTTAA
>MDJN01000028.1 GCA_001995005.1 Candidatus Parepulonipiscium sp. PG-Nun2H_MBin03
TTACCGATATCGTGTAAGTCACCTTGAACTGTTCCGATTATAGCTGTTCCGATTGGCTCAATACCTTCTGCAGCTAAAAGTGGCTCTAGTATTGAAAGTCCACCGTTTAATGCACGAGCAGCTACTAATACTTCTGGTACGAAGATTTCATTATTTTTAAATTTAGTTCCTACTTCTGACATAGCTTGTAATAAACCATTGTCCAAAACTTCTTTTGGGCTCATTCCGCTATCTATCGCTTCTTGTACTTTTTCCTTTACAATCTTTGCTTTACCTTTTTTTAAGTTTTCAATAATCTCTTCTAAAATCATTTCTTTCCCTCCACTTTGTATAAAATATTTTTTTAAAACAAACAGTCTTTATATATCAGTAGTAGACTTTTAAGAGTATTTTAATATGTTGTCATCTCTCCGACATATGTAACTTAACTTTGTAAGGACATTATAACATATTTGCGATACAAAGTTATTTAAATATAATATAAATTATTTAAAGATTTTAACATATGTATTAAAATCTTTAGTGAAAATGCTTAATTTATTTTAATGCTTCCTCGATAACTGCATTAAGTTTTTCTTTACTAGGCACAATTGAAGAAAATTTTAGTTCACCATTCACATATATAGCCGGTAAATTAGTTACTCCCATTTTAACACATCTTGCAATGTTTTCTTTTAAAGTAAATTTATATTCTACTAAGTCTATTTTGTCACCAAAATGCTCTTTTGCCACGTTTGCCGCTTCCATCATATACGTACACGCAGCACACGTTAATGAATCTAGTGTAAATACTTCTACTAAAGGCTTTGTAAGCTCTGCATAGTTTGGCAGATCAACGTGAATCTCTTCTTGTACAGCCACATAATTTTTAAGCACTTCGCGCATTTTTTCTACATCTGCAATAGCTTCTGTAACTCCAATAACATTTTCTACTGGAACGTCATATGGCATGTCGCACCCTGGAGCAATTATCAGATGAGTTTTGTCTTCTATCTTATCTATTAAATCTATTACATATTTCATATTATCTTGTTGTGTACCATGTAACATAACAGATGTTAAAGGAATGTTTCCACCTATTGTAACCTTATATTTATCTGTAATATTTTTAGCTGCTACTAAATCAACATTTTCATCAACTGAGATAGAATCTGGTTTAGTTTTACACATAACTTCTATATTACGTGTAGCATTTCCACAAACAAAGAATGAAGAATATACCCCTAATTCTTTAATATATTTAAATAATTCTGCAAATGGAGTATGCAGAAACTCTTCAAAGTGATCAGATGAAATTTGAGAAACTAGTGGGTCTACTACTGCGATAACATCCATACCTGCATCTACGTACATTTTAGTCATAGCCTTTGCCACTTCTAAACAATATTTTAATAAATCTTCTACATATTCCTCATCATCATACATATCCATAAAGATATCATTTCCACGAAGGTGAGCTGCTAATGTAAATGGTCCACAAATTAATCCATATAAAGCTGTTGTATCTCCTACTTTTTCTTTCATAGCACGCATAACGTCTAAGACTAGAGGTAATCTTCCATCTTCTTCTGTTGGAATATTACACTTGCAAGGAATAACTCCATCTTCATTTTCTAGCGGATGAGTTTTAACTGAAGGTGGGCCATCTTTTGTCCACGCTAGTTCACACCCTAAAATTTCTGCTTCAATTTGTAAATCAAAAATCACAGGCTGTCCGTTAGGTTTATATAACTTATTAACTTCAAGTAATGCTTCTAATAATTTATCTTTGTCAATTAGCACTTCTTCTGCATCATATCCAACAAGCTTTCCAGCGTGTACCCCTGCAAATGGCACCCAAGGTAACTTATCTACTTCTTTGTGATCTAATACATCAAATAAAACTTGTTTTAAACTCATTA
This sequence comes from Candidatus Parepulonipiscium sp. PG-Nun2H_MBin03, assembly GCA_001995005.1. Classification (GTDB taxonomy): domain Bacteria; phylum Bacillota; class Clostridia; order Lachnospirales; family Cellulosilyticaceae; genus Epulonipiscioides. Next base: position 1,902 of record MDJN01000028.1, read on the forward strand.
TTCATCCTCCTAAATTCAATATAGTTAAGAAAACCGGTAAAATTAATTGGTTTATTTTACTAAATATAGTATATCTCAAAATAACAAAATAATCCTTTAAATATTTAGTACTTATTTAAAATATTTAAGGAGTTGTATATTTTTCCTATATTTTTTACTAAAATATCATTTTAATTATATCATTTATTATAAAAATATGTTATTATAAATATGTTATTATAAATATGTAGGTACATATTGTTATTTATCGACATATATCAACATAAACTTTGACGATTAGTTTTTTTTATGGTATAATACATTTAATTACTTCAAAAATTAAGATATATTATTTCTAGCTATAATAGACAAATAGATAATAGATATAAGGAGAAATATTATGTTTAATACAGATAATTTAATAAATTTAACCCAAATTGATATAGCAATAAAAACTTTTTACTATACCACTAATTTAAATATTTCATTTATAGATTGTCTGGGGGATACTTTAATCGAAAGTAACAGTGCACACAGCTTTTGTACGCTATTTCAAAATTGCACAAAAGATCACTGTCCATGTATTACAACTCATCTATATTCTGGAAAACAATCTGAACATTTAGGTGAAAGTTACGTATTTATGTGTCCTACCGGCCTTACCCATATTGCTATGGCAATTACATTTGAAGGAGTATTTAGAGGATTTTTTCTGTCTGGACCTTTTCTTATGACAGAACCTGATGAGCTTAATATAAAATATTTGTACGAAAAGTATAAACTAGACAATAGATACAAAGAGGATTTTAATAAGCATATTTATTCTTTACCTATAATACCTCCAGACATTACAAAGTATTATGCTAATGCTATAAAATGTCTTGCGGAATCTATCATGCTAAAAAGTTCTTATGACTTACAAGAAAAAAATGAGCGTTATATGCAACAAAGGAAAATTAATGAAAATTTGCAAACTAACAAACATTATAATAATGTAGATTACTCATACCCTTTTGAGAAAGAAAAACAATTAATTAATTGTGTAAAATCTGGACAAACAAGAGAGTCTTCTGCAATTTTAAACGAATTGTTAGGTCATATATTATTTAGCCATGGAAACGATCTGAATATAATAAAGGCTCGAGTTTTAGAATTATGTACTGTTATTTCACGTGTTACATTAGAATCTACTCATAAAGTAGAAGAAACTCTGTCTTTAAACGCTATTTTTTTGCAAAAATTGGTAGAAGCGGATACTTTAACTGACCTTGCTTTTATATTACAAAAAATTATTAAAGAATTTAGCGAAAATGTTTTAGCAGCTAATAATAGTGCTTCTTTCATTACTATTAGAAAAGCTGTTAATTACTTGCATACGTATTATGCAGAAGAAATTTCGCTAAATAAAATCTCTAAAATAGTCAACTTAACCCCAACTTATTTTTCAGCAATATTTAAAAAAGAAACCGGCTATTCTTTTTCGGCTTACTTAAATAAAGTTAGGATTGATCAGGCAAAATTACTACTACTAAATACGTCACTTAGCGTATTGGAGATTGCAATAGAAGTTGGATTTGACACCGATACTTATTTTTGTACAGTGTTTAAAAAATTTACTACGCTTACCCCAAAACAGTATCGTAACAGTGTATTATAAGAAGAGACTCTTTACTCTGAGTCTCTTCGTAATAATATATCCAACACTTCTGTATACTCAAGCTCTGGCAAAAAAGATAATTCCCCTTGTTGCAAGACCCTTGTTTTTCCCATACTCTCCACATACTCATTAAATTTATTTGCATCGTCTATTATGTTTTTTTGCTCTAACATAATAGCAATTGTTAAAGAGTCGCTATCTTTTGGAATAAACACTTCTATAGGTGTTATTTCTAGCATCTCTACTTCTGCAATTTGTGGCACTTCACTTGGTTCTTGTTGCATCTCATCATTTGCTATCTCATCAGTTACTATCTCATCAGTTACTATCTCATCAGTTGCTGGTATATCTGGTATATCTAACGTATTATCAGTTGTTTCAGCCTTCGCCACAGCAACATTTGCTCCTAGCATTATATCCATATTATCTTTTATTAATTCTATTCCAATAACTAAAACTAAACTACCTGCTACCACTAACCCAATTCCTAGACCCATAAGCCAAACCCATATTCTGTCACTTTTCATAATTTGCTCCTTTTGTTTAGAGAAAGTATAAGTTCTATCTCTCCCTTGCCACGGTTTAGTTTTTTGGCTATTTGCGTAGTAGTCAACCCTTTTTTAGATAAATTAATAATTTGCTGATCACTCGTTCCGCCTATGTCTTCTGGATATAAGTGGCTATCTAATTTTCTATTAGATTCTTCTAGCGTCTGTTTAAATATCTCTTTTCTGGTTCTTCTAGGCATATTAATAGATTCATTTATTGCAATTAAACTTCTAATATGGGCTATTTTAAATATAGATAAAAATATCAAGCCAACTCCAACAGCAATCAAAAATAAACCTATATATGGTAATTTCTCTATCAACATGCAGCACTCCTTATATTGAAATATCAAATGAATTAGTTGCTTGCTTCTTTGCTTGATTATTAGCATTTTTGCGTTGTTGCTCAGATCCTTTTTCGTCTTTTAATTTGTTGCCTTTTTCTGTTTTTATGACTCTTTCACGATCTTTTTGTGCCTCTTCCATAGCAGCATTGGCAAATGCTTCTTGTGCTACTAACGGTGCCGCAACATTTTGTTGCTGTTGATTAGCCACATTTTGTGTTTGCATATATAAAGTTTGTGTATCTAATAACGTAATCATATATCACACCTCCATAGTTATAAAGGAAATACTATATTATGCTTTTCGAGCTTTGCCCTTAATTTTACCATAAGTTTTGTGTGAATTTGCGACACCCGAGACTCG
>MDJN01000029.1 GCA_001995005.1 Candidatus Parepulonipiscium sp. PG-Nun2H_MBin03
TATAAGGATAACTCTAATAAATAACTATTTGTCAACAAACTGTAAGAAGAAGAGATACTTCTTGTTTTTTTAAATTAATTTATAGAAAGTTGTTGTATAATGTATATATCTGATGTATAATATAGAAATATAATAAAAGAATTTTTTAATCCATATAATAAGTAATAATATATTACTTATTAAGTAATGTTAATTTTTAATATTACTGAGTAAAGTAGAGACTTAAGAAAACAGTTATTGGCTAAGAATATGCATAAATTGGTAAAGGCCATTGCAAAATCTTAAAAATAAATTAATAAGTACATATATTAAATTAAAAAGATAGTTACATAGGGATAAAAAAATGAATATTATATTATATTATAAATTATAATAAGGGGGATGTACATGGATTTTTCAAAGTTTGGTTTAGGGCATATAACCAATATTGATATTGTAGAAAAACCTAAGCAATCACAAGAAAAAAAGGCAGATGAAGGAACTAAAATCGAGGATGTAGTATATCAAAGAAAGGTAAAGTGTCCATTATGTTTTAAAGAATTTACTACTTCTACTATACGAGTAGGAAAAAATCAGTTATCAAAAGTAGATGATGATTTACGAGGGCATTATAGCATAATTGACCCAGTATATTATGATGTAATACATTGCGAATGTGGATATACAGCCATAAATAAGGCATTTGACAGACTGTTGCCAACGCAAAAGGCAGCTATTAGAGAGCAGATAATTGCAAATTTTGTACCTATTCCGTTACAAGAGATAAGAAGTGCGGAATATGCTCTGGATTTATATCAATTAGCTTTATTAACGGCGGTAATAAAAAAAGCTAAAAACACTGAAAGGGCAATTATATGTTTGCGTATTGCGTGGCTTTATAACGACTTAAAGGATGCAGAACATGAAAAAGAATATTTACTTAATGCATATCAATGTTTTAAGGAAGCACTGAATGTAGACAGCTTCCCTATTTTGGACTATGATTTTCATAGAGCAATTTATGTAACAGCAGTATTAGCTTATAAGTGTGGTAATTATGATGAAAGTTTACGATTGATTGGAAATATTATCATAGATAAAAACTTAAATCCCAAATTAAAAGAAAGATGCTTTGACTTGAAAAATAATATTAAAAAGGCACAGAGCAAATAAATAAAGGGTGTGAGGCAAAAGTCTCAGACCCTTTTAATTTTTCTAATATGGATAGAATATTACCAGAAGAAGCCACTAAATTCTTCATGTCCGTCTAAGAAAACTTTACCCCATTTAAATTTTTTGCGTGCTTTGGCAATACCATCATTAAAATCTTCAATTTCGTCATACTTAAAAGGTATTATAGTATCTTCGTTTAAGTCTATAACGCCCCATTTATTATCTTTTTTTACTCTAATATAGTTAGTGTCAGTATGAGTTATATAGTCATATGTTTGAGTACTAATTTCTTTACCGGCTGTATCAATAAATATAAACTTATCTCCAAATACAGCTACGGCTCTGCCGTTTGTGAAGGGCTTAATTAAGTTATACTGTAGAGGTGTAATGGCAACACCTATGTTATTTACTAGGCCCCATTTGTTTTTTAACTTAACAGCATATATGCCTTCTCCCAAATCTTCTATCTGGTCGTATTCTGCCTTAATAATTTCATTATTATATTCGTCTAATAATCCCCACTTATCGTCAATATTAACAATTGTAAATGTAAAGTCTAATTTTTTAGAAGCACTGTATAGTATATCAAATTTATTATTAAGATGAGTGCTGTGTAAAAACAGTCCTGTATCAATATCACCAAATACGTCAAATACTTTTTCTTGGTTATATAAAGCTTTGGCTTCAATTTTATCAACTAATATATGTGCAATTATATTACTTGAACCTACCCAACTAAAGAAAGCTACTTCTACAGGAAAGATATTAGTAGTTATATCATACTTATCTTTTAAAAGTTGAGCTTTACCTTTTGGCAATTTTTGAAGATTGGCAAGCCTAACAGTAGTCTCTTCAGCTGTTTCGTATGGTACATAGCTAGACTTGGCGATAATAACATCTATATTAAACTGTGCACTGTCCGTCTTTATAAACATCTTGTTGATATTTATAAATAATTCATTATCAAAATATATGATAGTAGCAAATAAAGGATACTGCTTATTAAGTTTATAATGTAGATTATCAGTCGCTCTAATAAATAAATTAGATATTTCAGGTAAGCTGAATGTTGGATTAACTTCAAATTGGTATTCAAGCATTAAAACTTCGTTTAGACTATTTTTATAATTGGCCTTAATCTCGACGACACCAATTTCTATAGGAGCAAGCTTAGATACACGCTCAGTATAATCTTCGTCTGTCTCAAATACATCTTTTTGATATATATCCAAATCGTCTTTATCTTCAAATACGCTAAATCCTGGTAGTTGAAAATAATTATCAAATTCATTTCTGACAATGATAGGAGAAGTAGTATAATATCTGTCTATGTACCATTCAATAATTTTTTCAATAGCCATAAATATTTGTTCGACACTACTAACGCCAGTGAGTGTTGCTGAGCTGATGCCTGACATTATGCTGCGATGAAAAAGAGAATATATTTCATCAGTAAAAATATTTGCTTGTCTTAGATTAACATGTAATTGAGTTATACTAGATAGGTCTAATAAATCTTCTTTTTCTGCAACGTATAGTGTAAAAAGTTCAATTGCTTTTTTGGATTTAATAAGAGCAAGCTGTGAGTCGGATTCGCTATTATTTTCAGCTTCTAATAATAGCTCGTAAATATCTTCATGAAAGTTTTTAATTCTTATAAATTTATCCATAGTTCATCATTCCTTTTTTATTATTATTTTATTACAAAAACGTATAATTTTCAATAAATATTTACATAAATAATTAAATTTAGTATAATTAACAGGAAATTTAGTATTAATATGGTAATTATAGACTGTTTTGTATAATAATTTGGATAATTTTCTATATAAGATTTGAGTTTACACAAGTCAATCTAATTCATGTCATTTTGGATTGAATTTTATAGACTCTGAATGAAGTTTTTTTCTATGTACAAAAAGAAACCGCCTAGATAGTTTAGGCGGTTTTGGATGTGTAATGATTTAGTCTATTATTTTAGTAAGGAGTATTGTGTCATCTTGGAGTTTATAAATAGAAACTTGTTTATTTTCGTAAATAGCGTATGTTTTTGGTCTGTTTTCTTTAGGTAATGAAATCGATCCTGGGTTAACTAGTAGTAAATTATTTTGTAATGTTAAGTCATATAAATGTGTGTGTCCATATAAAAATATATCTATTGTATCTAAATCTGGTAAATTATCTGGGTTATATATATGCCCGTGCGTTGCAAATATCTTTACACCGTCTTCTACGATTAGAGCGTATGGTGCTTTTATAGGGAAATTTAGTACCATCTGGTCAACTTCTGAGTCGCAATTTCCACAAGCACAAATTATTTTGTCTTTATATTCGTTTAATCGTATTGCAACACCTGCGGGGTCAAATCCTTCTGGCAAAGGATTGCGTGGTCCGTGATATAGTATGTCTCCTAGTAGTATAATTAAGTCACATTGATGTTTGTGAAAAGCATTGATTGCTGAGTTTATACTCTCTTTTGAGCCGTGTACATCAGATATTATTAAATATTTCATAAGTATCCTCCAAAAATTATCTTTTGGATTATTATAGCAAATATTTCAAGTGATTTCTAGTAGCTTTTAAGCAAATAACAGTAATTTGCCGTTTTCCAAAACATACAGGGGAATTGAAGATTTACCACAAACTGCCCTAATGTTTGGTACATTAAATTAACTTTTCTAGCTAATAATATAATATGTAATTTATTCCATTATGTTACATATTTAAAAAATTTCAATATGCAGCAGTTGTTAAGCTATCAAATAAGTTAACTTAACAAGACCAATATTCATTATTGTTGAATATAATGAACTAATCTTTAGGGTTAGTTATACATTTAACCTACAGTTTAAGGAGTGAGAAAAATGCGAAACGTTGCAGCATTTTTTGATATAGATGGCACAATATATAGAGCAGGCTTAATAACTGCAATTTACAAAAAAATGATTAAACACGAGTTAATAGAGTCCAACAGTTGGCACCAGAGCATAAAACCAGCGTTCAATAGCTGGGATAAAAGAAAAGGTGAGTATGACGATTATTTACTAAAATTAGTAGATGCATATATAGAAACAATAATAGGAAAGCCGAGTTTCCAAATAGAATATATTGCAAAGCGTGTAATAGAACAAAAAGGGGATAAGGTATATAAATTTTCACGTAATAGAATAGATTATCATAAAGAAAATAACCATAAAGTATTTGCTATATCAGGGTCACCAAATGAGCTTGTGTGTGAGATGGCAAGAAAATATGGCATGGATGACTTTCGGGGAACTATCTATAAAAAAGATGAAAAAGACTGCTATACAGGGGAGATAGTTCCTATGTGGGACTCAGTTAGCAAGCAAAAGTCTATATTTGATTTAGCAGATAAATACAATATAGACTTAGATAGAAGTTATGCTTATGGTGATACGATGGGTGATTTTACAATGTTAAGTCTAGTAAAATACCCATTTGCAATTAACCCTACCCAAGCCTTATTAAAAAATATTCTCCAAGATAAAGATATGTGTCAAAAGGTTACAATAATAGTAGAAAGAAAAGATGTGATTTATTCTATAAAGCCACAAGAACTAACGATATTAGAACATTAGAGATTAATGTTTTAGTTCCCAAAGGTGAATATTGCTAAAAATATTTAGCGGGTCTGGGGATATGGTACCGCTTAGTCTATCTTTTACTATGAGGGCACCGCTTTTAAAGTATAAACTAATATATGGGATTTCCGTTTCTATATAATATTGTAAGTTTTGATACGAATCCAATATATCAGCTTCAGATGATTTAAAAGCGACTTCTAATAAGCTATCCATCTCTGCATTATAGTAATTTATAAAATTATTAGCTTGTGAGTGGAAAGCAAAGCTTAAATCAGGCATATATGATAGCTTCCAACCGCCTAGGAATAGTTCATAATCACCAGTATTAACCCTGTCGGTAAAAGTAGTAACATCAACTAATTCAAGTTCTATTATAATACCTACTTGGTCATACATTTTTACAATTCCTTCTGCAACTTTAACACGCTCTATATTGTCACTATTAACTAAAAGATTGAGAGTTAGAGGATTTGAGTCGTTAAATCCTGCAGAAGCTAAAGTAGATTTAATAGTACTTATATCATACTCATTATTTAATATAGATTCGCTATATAAATAACTATTAGGGTTAACAGGAGTTACAGATACATCTCCTTTACCTAAATAGTATATATCAATTATTTGTTGAGCATCTAAAGATTTTGAAAGTACATTTCTAATATCTATATTATTTAGTGTGTCATTATCAAAATTTAACCCTATAAACTCATATTTATTTGTAGGTATTTCATAAATTGTGCTAGAAGAATCTTTTGTATATTTTCCCCAATCCATAACGTCTGTATATATTACATCAATTACATTTTGGTCAAAAGACGATATAATAGCGGTTGTATCTGGAGCATAGATAATATTAACATTTGAAATATTAGGACTACCCTTAAAGTAATTATCATTAGCAATCAAAGTAAGTGATTTGAGCGGTGTTTCATATGAAAACTGGTAAGCTCCACTTCCTATAGGGCTTAGAGCAGTTGCTGTGCTATATGAAACACTATACACATGCTCTGGTATTACAGGAAAAAATAAAGTTTGCAAAATTCCACTAAATGGCTGGTTATAAAATATTTTAACCGTGTTAGGGGCTGTGACTGTAGCATATGACATATTGGCTACATTTGATTTATAGATACTTTCGGTAGCATTTTTTATAGTATTAATAGAAAATACTACGTCATAAGCATCTAATATCTCGCCGTCATGCCACATTATATCGTCGTGTAAAACTATGGTGATACTATTATTTTGTTCGTTAATAGTAAAATGTTTAGCTATATTATAACTAACACTACCATCTGGTTCTATGTTAAATAGTGTATCAAACATAAGGTTCATAACTTGTGCAACTGTTTCGTCTGTATTATATATAGGGTGCAAAGTTTGAGGAACATGCATAGAGAGCATTAATGTATCGGGTTGTTTTTTTAAGTTCATATTCAAAGATAAAACGCTACTATCTTCGGTAATTGCCATAGTTTCTTCTTTTTGTTCATCAGATTGTGCAGATTGAGCTTGGCAGCCAACTAATATTAGCACAATCAGTAAAATATAGTATCTCATTTATTATTCCTTTTCGTATTTAATATAAAAATTTGTAAATTGTATAATGAAAATTAACTTTTATGATATAATTTCTAGTTTCTTCAAATGGAATTGTATGTACAGTTATACCATCACTACTATATCTAGTATCTGATAACCATTTAGCAACATTTCCACTACCTGCATTGTAAGCCATAAGAGCTTTATCAATATCATTACCATATTGTTTAATTAATTTAGAGATATACCAGGTTCCGATTTTAATATTAGTAAAAGGGTCAAAAAGGTCCTGAGGTTCAAAATTGATAAGGTCCAATTCTTCGGCTGCCCAGTTACCCGTTTGGTCCATAATTTGCATAAGTCCTTTAGCATTACTTCTTGACACTGCGTTTGTATCAAAGTGAGTTTCAGTTTGTATAATGGCATATATTAATAAATAGTCAATCTCATACTTGTCTGCTAGAGTCATAACATATTCTTTTAAAGGGGTTGGGTAAAGTGCATAAACAGCCCGAACCCCGATTATTATTAAACTAACAATTAAAATTAATATAAGCATTTTTTTATGTTTCATGTAATACCTCGATTATTTCTAAAAGTTGGCATTTAGTATTATTTATATCACCATTATTATTAACAACAATATCTATAACTTTTTCTAAGTCTTCCCAAGTTTTTTGATTATTAATCCTTTTTTTTGCCTCTAAATAAGAAAAGCCGTTCCTTTTCATAATTCTATCAATTCTGATAGCTTCATCTGCATAAACCCCAATAACTTTATCCACTAGATTAATTAGTCCAATTTCAATTAATAAAGCCGCATCAATTATAGTGTATCTATGCGGATTATCGAGTAAACTTTCGACTGTTTTAAATATTGCAGGGTGAGTTATAGAGTTTAGTTGCAGTAGTTTATCTTTATCACTAAATACTATATTGCCTAGTTTAGGGCGAGAGATGTTATTTTGGCTATCTAATATATCTTGCCCAAAAGTTTTAACCAATGTATTATACACTGTACTGTCTTTAAGTAACAGTGCATGTCCTAGCTGATCTACATCTATTACATATGCACAAGTCATGCCCTGTAATAGATTGACTACTAAACTTTTGCCAGCTCCTATACCTCCTATAATTCCTAAAACCATTGTTCACCACCTTTACTTAGTTGAATACCAATTATTTCCTTGTTTTACCTCTACTAATAAAGGTACGCTAAGATGAACTGCATTTTCCATCTCATGCTTTAAAATAGTTGACACTTTTTCGATTTCGCTCTTGTGTACTTCTAGCAAAAGTTCATCATGCACTGTTAATATAAGCTTGGATTTAGTATTTTTTAGTGCGTTGTGGACATTAATCATGGCAATTTTTATTATATCAGCCGCAGTGCCTTGTATTGGCATATTCATAGCAATGCGTTTTCCGTACTCACGTATACTAAAATTGTTAGAAGAGAGTTCTAATATTGTTCTGCGTCTGTTAAATAAAGTAAGAGCATAACCAGTTGTTGTGGCATTCTGGGTTAATTGATCTAGAAATACCTTGATTTTTGAATACCGTGCAAAATAATTATCAATATATTGTTGAGCTTCTTTGGTAGACACTTTT
>MDJN01000030.1 GCA_001995005.1 Candidatus Parepulonipiscium sp. PG-Nun2H_MBin03
AAAACTCTGCACTACCTTCTAACGTAATATTATTTTGCTCGTTATGTCTTGCAATATCTTGCACTTGCTTTAAATATGATAATGCATCCATTAGCATATTCCTAAGTGGCATAGCATAGTGTATTTCCATTTGCGATTCCACTGCTAATATTACTAAGTCTACCCCATCGCAATGTTTTTTTACTATATCTCTTACTTTAATTACTGATTCTAATAATTTTGGCATATCTATTACTGTTGATATATCCGTGTCCAGCTCTTCTAATTTATTTGGGTCGATTATAGATTTGCCTTCAAAGCAAAATGCATTAAATGTATCTGCAAACCACACATTGTCTCGTAATACATCTTTAAAAGAAGTATCTGCTTTTACCTTCGCTAAGTCCCTTGCATTCATAGTTTTCCCTCTTTTGTTTTTACTTTTGTTTTTACTTTTGTTTTTACTTTTGTTTTTACTTTTGTTTTTACCATTATTTATTCTTGTTTACATATATTATCTAATTGATACTTTATATCATCTAACGATTTAACACTAGTTAGATCTTTTCTAAATTTAGTGGCACCAGCAACACCTTTTATATAGCTTGCTAGATGTGATCGCATCTCTCGTACTGCTGTATATTCTCCTTTATATTCTATAAGGTTGCTTGCATGTTTTAAGATTACTGGAATTTTTTCTTCTATAGTAGGCTCTGGTAGTAATTCTCCTGTTTGCAAAAAATTCGCAGTTCTTTTAAATATCCATGGGTTACCCATGGCTGCCCTTCCTATCATCACGCCATCGCATTTAGTATAATCCATCATATTTTTTGCATCTTCTGGAGTTTTTATATCTCCATTGCCTATCAAAGGAATGCTAATAAGTTGTTTAACCTGTTTTATTATATCCCAGTCAGCAACGCCACTATAAAACTCTGCTCTTGTTCTACCATGCAGCGTAATTGCACTTGCCCCAGCCTGCTCTATTAGTGGGGCTATCTCGCATGCGTTTGTGCATTCATACCCTTTTCTAATTTTTACTGTTACGGGTTTATGAACTGATTGCACAGTTTTATATACAATTTCTGCAACTAGCTGAGGATGCCTTAAGAGGCCTGAGCCTTCTCCATTTTTAGTAATCTTTGGTGCGGGACATCCCATATTTATATCTATAAAATCAATATCTAACTGTTCTAGTTTCTTTGCCATCTCACTAATTATCGTTGGGTCACTCCCAAATATTTGTGCACCTATAGGATGCTCATTTTTATCTACATTTAGTAACACGCATGTATTATCATTTTCATACATCATGCCTTTTGCACTAACCATTTCAGTATATACAAGACCTGCTCCAAATTGTTTACATATCAATCTAAAGGGTAGGTCTGTTACGCCTGCCATTGGTGCTAGGCAGATGTTTGTTGATGTAGTTATATTTTTAATCTGCAATTTATTCATCCTCAACCATTGTACTAAAATACTTACTAAACTCTTGTGGAGTATGTTTCCTAGAGTTGTGGATAAATATCTCACGTGCTAATTTTCCCTCTCTTGTTCTATACATTAGATACCAAGTTTTTAACGAATTTATTAGTTGCCTATTATTATTAATAAAGTTATTTATCGCCATGTCTACAGCTATTTCATCCGCAAATGCATCTTGTTGTTCTATATATACATTGCCATTATTATAAAAGCTTACGAGTACTATACCTTTAGTCTCTTCTGCAAGTTTAATTATCTTATCTTGTAATTCTTCTTTAATAGATTTAGGAATATCCATAAACTTCGGGTTAAAATATACTTTTCTTGTTTGCTGATTTACTCCTATTATTACTTCTTTTTTCATTGTCCTAATCTCCTCTACACATAACCATATATACCTCTTATAGATACTTCACCACTTGATATTTGTATTATATCACCTTTGTCATTTTTCACCCAAAGATTTCCTTCTTTTGTTATATCTATAACTTTAGCCCTATAGGTCTCTTTATTTTGATGTACATAAACCTCTTTATTGATATTTAAACATAAATCTTTGTATGTGTCTATAAAAGGCGTAAAATCTTTTTGCATAATATACTCGTTATATAGTTTATCAAAGATATTTATAAATTTATCTATAATATCTTGTCTTTTAAACTTTTTGTTACATTCTAAATATAGCGATGAGGCATGGGGTAAACTCTCGTCAAAGTTGGTTGTATTTACATTTACGCCTATGCCTATTATTACAGCTTTTTTGGGATGTACAACTAACTCTGATAGTATACCACATATTTTTTTATTATTTAATACTAAATCATTTGGCCATTTTATTAAAACATTCTGTGCAGTGACTGCTTGGATAGCCTGGGCCATGCTTAGCCCTGCAACCAACGTTAATGTGGGGATTTGCGTCGGCGATAAATCTGGATAGAGTAATATGCTTAGCCATATGCCTACACCTTTTGGAGAGTTCCAGACTCTGCCTAGCCTGCCTTTACCTAAATTTTGCATATCAGCCAATACAATTGTGCCTTCGTCTAGCTCTGCGGTTTCTAATCTTCTTTTTATTTCTAAGTTTGTTGAATCTACTTCATCTAATTTAATGATAGTTTTTCCTAGCAATTTTTGCAACTCCTTCTAAAAAAAGCCAATGAAGAAATACTTCATCGGCTAAAAACTTCTATTGTCCACAACATGTCTTATATTTCTTGCCGCTTCCACAAGGGCACGGCTCATTTCGGCCTATCTTTTCAGACTTAGCACTTTTTTGTTCTAGGCTAGTGTCTTGTATATTAGTGACCGCACCTTTAAATACAAGTTCACGTTTTATCTCTTGATCAGTTTTTACCCTCACGTGGAATATTGCTCGTACTGTTTCTAGTTTAATATTATCTGTCATCTCTTCAAACATTTCAAAACTCACATACTTATACTCTACTAATGGGTTACGTTGTCCATACGCTTGTAAGTTTATACCTTGGCGAACTTGCTCTATATTATCAAGGTGATCCATCCATTTTTGGTCAATCACTTTCAGTAACATAACCCTTTCAATCTCTCGCATTTGATCGCCCAATTGCTCTTCTTTTGCATTATATATTTCAACAGCCTTTTCATATAATAAGTCTTTTAGTTTTTGTTCAGAAAGTTCTTTTTGTTCTTCTTCTGTAAAAGTAATCTCTTCAAAAGGAACAATAGTCATAAGATGATCCATAAGTTTTGCCAGTTCCCAATCCTCTGGGTACTCTATGCCCATTATGGCATTGTCCACTGCTGCATCCAATACGTCTTTGGTCATATTTAAAATATTTTCACGTATATTATCAGTTGTTAAAACTTTGTATCTTTCTTCATATATAACTTCACGTTGTTCATTCATAATTCTGTCATACTCTAATAGATGTTTACGAATACCATAGTTATTTGCTTCTACTTTAGTTTGTGCTCTTTCTATGGCCTTTGATAAGATATTATGCACTATAGGCTCATCTTCTTCTATACCCAGCGAATTAAACATTTTAAGTGTAGACTCTGGCATAAATAAACGCATTAAATTATCTTCTAAGCCTAGATAAAATCTTGACTCACCAGGGTCACCCTGACGGCCTGCACGGCCTCTTAGCTGATTATCAATACGGCGTGATTCGTGTCTTTCTGTACCTATTATTTTTAAGCCGCCCAGCTCCTGTACACCTTCTTCTAATTTTATGTCCGTTCCACGGCCAGCCATATTTGTCGCAATGGTTACGGCACCTTTTTTGCCCGCTTGTGAAACGATTTCCGCTTCTTGGGCATGATATTTTGCGTTTAGGACTTGATGTTTTATGCCTTCTTTTTTTAATAATTTGCTTAAATGCTCAGATATATCAATCGTTACTGTTCCTACTAGAACTGGTTGACCTTTTTCTACAGATTCCTTTACATCTTGTATAATAGCTCTATATTTACCTGCTTCATTAGTGTAAACTACGTCTACGTGGTCTATCCTTTGTATAGCTCTGTTAGTTGGTATAACAATAACGTCCATACCATATATTTCTCTAAACTCACCTTCTTCTGTTAGCGCTGTACCTGTCATACCAGATTTTTTGCCATATCTGTTAAAAAAGTTTTGGAACGTAATTGTGGCAAGAGTTTTACTTTCCTTTTTAACCTCTACATTTTCTTTTGCTTCTATAGCTTGGTGTAGACCATCTGAATATCGCCTACCATCCATAAGTCTGCCTGTATGGTCGTCTACTATTACAATCTCGCCTTTTTCGTTTACTATATAGTCTTTTTCAAGGTGCATTAGGTTATGTGCCTTTAGAGCAATCGTAATATGATGTTGTATCTCCATATTTTCGGGGTCAGCTAAGTTTTCTACGCCAAAATATTGCTCAGCTTTTTTAACCCCTTCTACAGTCAACGTTACAGAACGCTGTTTTTCGTCTACAATAAAGTCTCCTTCTTCTTCAATCTCTTCCCGCATAAGCGTTGCCATAGCAGATTCTTCGCCTAATAACTTTCCTTTTTTTAGACGCTTTACAAAAATATCCGCCGCCTTATACAAATGAGTAGATTTTGCACCTTGTCCAGAAATTATAAGAGGTGTACGAGCTTCGTCGATTAAAACTGAGTCAACCTCATCTATTAATGCATAATTCAGTTCTCGTTGTACCATTTCTGATGCATAAAGAACCATATTATCTCTTAGGTAATCAAATCCAAATTCGTTATTGGTACCATATGTTATATCACAATTATATGCCGCTCTTCTTGATGTATTATCCATATTACTTAGGATACACCCGACAGTAAGCCCTAGAAAATTATATAAAACGCCCATTTCCGCAGCGTCACGACTTGCTAAATAATCGTTAACAGTTACAACATGTACACCTTTTCCTGTAAGAGCATTAAGATATGCTGGTAGCGTTGCAACTAACGTTTTACCTTCACCTGTTCGCATCTCTGCTATACGCCCATGGTGTAAGATGACTCCACCAATCAACTGTACTCTATAGTGTTTCATATTTAGTGCACGCACCGAGCCTTCTCGGCACACTGCATATGCCTCTGGCATAATATGGTCAAGAGATTCACCATCTTGTATACGCTTTTTAAATTCTGCGGTCTTTTCTTTTAACTCATCATCTGTCAGTTGTTGCATCTCTTCGTCGTATGATTCTATCTTTTGAATGATAGGTTCAATACGCTTAAGCTCTCTTGCAGAGTGAGTTCCAAATATTTTTTCAACTATCCCTTTCAAATTCTACACCTTCTTCTTTAATATATAGTACAAACTGTGACTAAATCAAACTAAGCTGTCACATTGCTATTATTATTTAATTTTGCCAAAAGTATGGTTTAATACACATGTTTTTGCAAAAAAAAACTACTAACATTGTAGTAGTAAAAAAATTTATATACTGTGCACTTCGCTTTGACAATACCTTACAAGCGTTACTCTAGTAGTTAGCTCAAATTAGGCACCCTTACGGCACATATTCGGTCTTACTTAGTGCTGCTTCCGTCAAGACCTGACACGGTTCATAAGTGAATATTGCGTAAGACCCAACTATCAACACTACTTGCTAGAGGCAGACCTCACAAGATACTGCCGCAGCCGAAGCATCACTCTTGCTACAGCGGGTTGCAAGTACAGGGCACCGCTACCTCCCCAGCTAGCACAGATATTAAGATTATAGTATATGCCATATAACATGTCAAGGCTATTAACATCAATAATTTGATATTATTCAAAATAAAATAAATCCTCAAACTGTCTCTCAAGTGCAATACACAACATTAACGCAAGTCTAGCTGTTGGATTAAACTGGCCTGTTTCTATTGAACTAATCGTATTTCTTGATACTCCTATCATCTCAGCAAGCTCAGTTTGCGAGAGTTGTTGCATCTTTCTTACTTCTTTTAATCTATTTTTAAATACTAAGGTATTTTTTACTTCTCTCATATATCCCCTTTTTCTCTAAAATGATTATCTGCTAAGTCTTATCTTATAATATAATCTAACACAAGTTTGTACTGCCAGTGCAACTAATAATTGTATTATAAAAATCAAAGGATTGGCAAAAGATTCTCCCTTAGTAAAATATTGTGTAACACTAGTTGTTGCCATAATACTTATTACTGCTACTAATATAATATATGCTGCTAAACTTGAAGTTTTTAAGATTTCATACTCTCCCTCGTCAAACTTTGTATTTTTTGCTTGTTCTAGTATTTCTTTTCTATTCATATTCCCACCTCATTTGTTTTAGAAATTCCAAGTTTTCTTTACATTATTATAATAGCATATGCCAAGTATACTTGTCAACATATTTTGCTAACAAAACTTGGCAACATATATTACTTTAACTAATCTTGTATATGCTGTATTTTTTTCTAATCTATATCGCACTTATAATATCTTTTAGAAGTTTTATAATCTCATTTGAATATTGTACAGCACGTTTGCAAGCCTCTTTACTGGCGATAGTATCATGATTTTTTATAGCATTAATAACGACATCTCCTTCTTTGTGCAACATATTGTGGATAGGTTCAATTTCCTTCCATTTTTGTTTAAGAGCAGGGTCATTAATTATAATAGTATTATAAAAATGCCCAAATTCACATTTTTTGCCATCAGTATGCAAAGGCTCTATAGTCTGGTTTTCATCTATAGAAATCAATTTTCTAATCCAAGTGCTGTGGGAATTAATAGCTTTATTAATTATTTCTACAAACTCATCTTTTTTTATAGTCGGATGTAGTTCATTAAAATTATAAATCATACTAGACATTTCATCTGCTACATTTGTATCCAATGTATCTAATGTTTTGGCATACGTATTAAGTAGGCTTGTATCCGTGCTTAATACTATTGATTGTTGCTTAATCTTTTGAATTTCTGGTAACATTCGGTAGGCTATATCTTCTAAAGTTATAGAAGATTCTTGGATGTTTTTAATTTTGGCAGACACCTCTTTTATTTCAGTAACAGTGCTTTGAGTTGATTTGCTATTTTCTAATAGCAATACCCCAAGGTTAGAAAATGCACCAATTATATTATCAATACCATCAATGGTAGATTCTACACTATTTGTTGTGGCAGCTGTTACATCACGGATATTTTTTGTGAATTCTTCCATGTCGTCTAGTTTAGATTTTGTGTTGTCTGCCAAATTCCTAATTTCTGAGGCAACAACACCAAAACCTCTCCCTTGTTCACCCGCACGTGCCGCTTCAATACTTGCATTTAGTGCCAATAGGTTTGTTTGCTCTGCAATACCTTTTATACCTTTAATAATTTCTTCCACTTGCATAGTCAGCTTATTTAATTCTTGAATTTCAATCTTTACACTATTGATATTCTCTTGCACTATAGGCTGAGTTTCATATATTTTTGCAATTTCGTTACCATTGTCCTTATTCTTTTGTACTAATCCATCACAACTATTAGTTATATTAGATAATGTTTCGCTAGCGTCAGCAATAGACCCCACAATCTCATCTACAATAGCTATCGTTTTATCGCTAATTCCTTTATTAGTAATTACCACGTCTTTTAACACATCTGAAGATTTGTTTAAATCCGCAGCAACAAAATTGATATTTAATCCAACAGTACTTATATTAGCAAGTTTACTCATTATATTCATAGCTAATGAGTAATTTTTATTATTCGTTTGTACCGTATTGGTTAATGAAGAATTTTCAGTATTAGATTTTGAAAAACTATTTTTTAAATTGCCTAATTTTTTCATAGCGTATACTCCTTTTGAATTTGGTCTGATTAAGTTAACTTAGTTAATAATCCTCTTGAGTTATAATTAAATATGTAAATACTTAAGTATGTGATATTATAGCATATTAAAACAATCTTAGCAATAATAGAAAGACATGCAGCGTTTATGGCCCTCATGTCTTATAGTTTTACTTTGTTATCAACATTTTTAGTGCTTTAGTTAATTTTAATTTTTCTCCATTCATCAGTATAGCTAGTTTATATAACCTAGCTGCTACAAAAGCTATAAATATAGTACTAGCCACTAATATTCCTAAGGAAATTGCTATTTCTAGATTACTTACACCCGTGGTACTCATTTTTGCTATCATCACCATAAATGAAGTGAATGGAACAAATGATGCCACTTTAATTAATATATTATTCAACCCACCTAATGCAAATGAAGCCATAAAAAATCCTATTACAAATAGTGTGCTTGGTAAAACTAAAACATCTTTTAAGTCTTCACTTTTTGAAACTAGTGCACCCATCATTGCAAATATACATAGATATAGCATATATCCAAATAAAGCATATAATCCATATATAAGGAGAGTTCTAGAATCGGTATTTAATATCTTTAATATATTTATATCGCCCCAATACGCTTTATTTATCATATATGAACCTGCTCCAGAGACTATAACTGCACCTATTTGCAACATACTTGATACAAATACAGCTGATATCTTACCATAAATTAAACTATTTGTTCCAGTAGTAGTTATTAATACTTCTACAGCACGATTGCTTTTTTCGCTGGCAACTACCGTAGCAACTGATTGACCATACAGTAGTATCAATATATATATACTAAAAACTATCACATATGCTAAAGTAGTATTAGAAGCTACAGTTTTTCCCAATATTATTCGTTCTGAATTTATTTGGCTTTGATAAATATTATTAATTTCGTCATAGTTCATTCCCAGGCTTCGGAACTGATTACCTATATATGACTCTTTCATTATACTCTCAACAACCTGGGATAACACCATAGAATATGAACCGGTTTCGTTGCCTACAATCGTTTGATAATTCATCTCATCTATTATAATAAATCCAGTTTGTATGTCACCAGACAGCACTTTATCATGTAAATCCATTTCGCTATTTACCATTTCTATCTCCATACCATCAGCAAGCATTGTTATTATATCACTGCTCAGCACGCCATGCTCATCATATATCCCAACTTCATGGCTAGTGATAGAGTTTGCTCTTCCCTCAAACATCCGAATAATTCTAGGAAACGCACCTGCTACTATGGCAAATAACACAAGTAACACAGTTACTAGTATGAAGCCTTTTGCACATATCTCTCGTTTAAACTCAAAACTAAATACAGTAAAGAATTGTTTCATGCACTCTCACCTACTTCTTTTACAAAAATATCATGTAGGTTTGGTTCATACACTTTAAACGCTTCTATATCTACTCCGCTCTCTAACAATATATTTAGCATATCTTGTTTAGTTTTGCCTTCTTTTAAACTCACTATTAGGTACGATTTTGCTATAGTCAACTCAGTAAATACGTTAGTATATGATTTTAATTTATCATACAATTCATCTAATGTATAATTTACTGCACTTATAGTCAATTTATTTTTCCCATAGTGTGTCTTAATCTGCTTCAGGTCACCTTCTAACACAATATGGCCTTTATTTACTATGACTATATCTTTACAAAACTCTTCTACATAGCTCATCTGGTGACTAGAAAATATAACAATTTTACCAGAATCAATAAGTTCATATACGACATCTTTTAATATTTGTGAATTTACTGGGTCAAGCCCACTAAACGGCTCATCTAACACAACCACCTCTGGGTTGGATACAAGAGTTTGGGCAAGTTGTACCTTTTGCTGATTTCCTTTTGATAAAGTTTGCAGTAACTTATTTGCATATTCTGTCACCTTAAACCGTTCTAACCAGTATTCGCTATTTTTCTTTGCTTCTTTTGAGCTGAGCCCTCTAAGCTTTGCCATGTACATTAGTTGGTCAATAACTTTTATATCTGGATACATTCCTCTTTCTTCTGGTAAATATCCAATTGATATGTTTGTTGCATCAAATTTTTTACCATCTAATAAGACTTCTCCGGTCTCTGGCTGGTAAACACCCATTATGACTCTAATAGTGGTGGTCTTACCAGCCCCATTTCGGCCTAATAAGCCTAAAGCATGTCCGCTACGTACGCTAAAGTTTATTCCATGTAATACCTGATTATTTTGGAATTTTTTAGTTATATCTTTAACTTCTAAAACCATTGATTAGCCTCCTTAATTTTTGTAATAGAGTTAGCTTACCCGTTAGTTTTAGATTGTATACTTCAAAACCTGAAAAAATAAAAAAAAAAAAAATAATATACCGAA
>MDJN01000031.1 GCA_001995005.1 Candidatus Parepulonipiscium sp. PG-Nun2H_MBin03
AAATTGAGGGAAAAGGAGCACATATTGCAATTATAGATTGTGGAATGAAGAATAACATATTGAGAGAATTTGAAAAAAGAAATTGTAAAATAACAGTATTTCCAGCTTTTACGCCAGCGGATGCAATATTAGAAGTAAATCCAGATGGAGTTTTTATATCAAATGGGCCTGCAGACCCTAAGGATATTCCGCAAATTGTGGATACTATAAAGCAAATAACAGGTAAAAAACCAATGACGGGTATATGTTTAGGGCATCAGTTGCTGGCCTTAGCATTGGGTGGAGACACTAGTAAATTAAAATTTGGCCATCATGGTTCAAATCACCCTATAAAAGATTATATACAAAATAAAGTTTATATTACTTCGCAAAATCATAACTATTATGTTAAAGATTTACCAGATAATGCAGTGGTTACTCACACAAACTTAAACGACCAAACAGTAGAAGGAATGTACGTAAAAGCATTAAATATATATAGCATTCAATTTCACCCAGAAGCGGCACCCGGACCTACTGATACAGAACATATATTTGACGAATTTATTAAGGTGATGCAAGGAGGTATACTAGAATGCCAAGAGATTTAAGTATAAAAAAGGTACTTGTTATAGGTTCGGGTCCAATTGTAATAGGGCAGGCAGCGGAGTTTGACTATTCTGGTACGCAAGCTTGCGTTGCCATAAAAGAAGAAGGAATTGAAGTTGTATTAGTAAATAGCAATCCGGCTACTATAATGACAGATAAAGAAATTGCAGATAAAATCTATATAGAGCCTTTAAATGCAACGTTTTTAGAAAAAGTAATTGCAAAAGAAAGACCAGACAGTCTGTTAGCAGGAGTTGGTGGACAGACTGGACTAAATTTAGCAGTGGAATTGGCGGACTTAGGCATACTAGAAAAATACAACGTAAAGGTTATTGGGACTCAAATTAGTGCCATAAAAGAAGGCGAGGATAGAGAAGATTTTAGGAAACTGATGAACCGTATAAATCAGCCTGTAATCGAAAGTCAAACTGTAGAAAATGTAGAAGATGCTATAAAATTTGCAAGAAAAATAGGATACCCAGTTGTGGTAAGACCGGCTTATACGTTAGGTGGAACAGGCGGAGGTATTGCGGAAACTGAGGAAGAATTAACAGAAATAGCATCTAGTGGTATATATCTATCAAGGGTTAGCCAAGTTCTCATAGAAAAATGCATTAAGGGCTGGAAAGAAATTGAATATGAAGTGATGAGAGATAACTACGGTACTGCGATTACTGTGTGTAATATGGAAAATGTTGATCCCGTTGGAATTCATACAGGAGATAGCATAGTAGTGGCACCATCTCAAACTTTGTCGGATAAAGAATATCAAATGTTGCGACGTGCATCACTTGATATAATATCAGCATGCGATATTCGGGGTGGTTGCAATGTGCAAATAGCGTTAAATCCGGATAGCTTTGAATATGCAATAATAGAGATAAACCCTCGTGTAAGCCGTTCATCTGCACTTGCATCAAAAGCTACAGGTTATCCTATAGCTAGAGTATCTGCAAAAATTGCATTAGGATATGGACTTGATGAAATAGAAAATGCAGTTACAGGTAAAACTTATGCTTGCTTTGAGCCGACACTTGATTATGTTGTAGTTAAAATTCCGAAATGGCCATTTGATAAATTCTATACAGCAATTAGAACGCTAGGTACCAAAATGATGGCAACCGGAGAAATTATGGCAATTGGAAATAATTTTGAAAGTGCATTTTTAAAAGGACTGCGTTCATTAGAGATAGGACAATTTAGTTTCTGTCATAATAAATTAAGTAAATGTACGTTAAATGAGTTAAAACACAAAGTTGTAATTGCAGATGATGAACGTATTTTTGCATTAGCAGAAATGTTAAGAAGGCACTACAGAAAAGAACAAGTGTGCAAAATAACAGGGATGGATATATTCTTTGTAGAAAAATTTAATTGGATAGTTCAACAAGAAGAGAAATTGAAGCAGATGGAGTATGAAGACTTAACTCCAAAATATTTACTAAAATTAAAGAAGCGTGGCTTTTCGGACAAAGCTATTGCAGAATTTATACAAGTTACTGAAGATGAGATACGTGAACTTAGATTTAAGTGGGATATTATACCAGTATTTAAAATGGTAGATACATGTGGGGCAGAATTTGAGGCGAAAACACCGTATTATTACTCGACATATGATAAAGAAGATGAAGTTGTTGTATCTGATAGAAAAAAAGTAATTGTAATGGGCTCAGGTCCAATACGAATAGGGCAAGGCATAGAATTTGATTACTGTAGTGTACACGCAATTATGGCGTTAAAAAAGTGTGGAATTGAAACTATAATTATAAATAATAATCCAGAGACCGTAAGTACAGACTTTAACACTTCGGATAAATTATATTTTGAACCATTAACTGACGAAGATGTTTATCATATAATTTTAAAGGAGAAACCTATTGGGGTTATATTACAATTTGGTGGGCAAACTGCTATAAAATTAGCAAATTTTTGTGAAAAGCAGGGTATTAATGTATTAGGAACGAAGCCGAAACAAATTGATGCGGCAGAAGACCGTGAAAAGTTTGAGGAGATTTTAGAAAAACTTAATATTATGAGGCCTAAGGGCAAGGCAATCTGGTCGATTGAAGAAGGTTTAGCCGTTGCGACAAAACTTGAATATCCTGTTTTGGTAAGGCCGTCGTATGTTTTAGGTGGGCAAGGAATGGAAATAACTTTTGAAGAAGCAGAGTTAGAGAGATATTTGGTAAATGCATTTGAAAGAGATAAAGAAAATCCGGTGCTTATAGATCGATATTTAATGGGTCGAGAAATAGAAGTAGATGCTATATGTGATGGAGAGAATATATTAATCCCTGGTATAATGGAACATTTAGAAAGAGCAGGAATACACTCCGGTGACAGTACAACTATATATCCTAGTGTAAATGTGACAGATGAAATAAAGCAAAAAATACTAGAGTATACAAAAATACTGGCAATTAATTTAGAAGTGATAGGCATGATTAATATTCAGTATATAGAATATAAAGGCGAGTTGTATATAATAGAAGTAAATCCACGCTCTAGTCGTACAGTCCCTTATATATCAAAGGTTACAAATGTACCTATTATTGAACTTGCAACTAGAACGATGCTCGGAGAAAAATTAATAGACTTAGGATATGGTATAGATTTATATCCAGAGCGTAACAATTTCTATGCTGTAAAAGTGCCTGTATTTTCTACTGAAAAATTACCACAAGTTGAGGTAAGTTTAGGTCCTGAAATGAAATCTACAGGTGAAGTTTTAGGTGTTGGTACAACTCTTGAAGAAGCATTGTATAAAGGGTTTGTTGGTGCGGGCAAAAAGTTGCCGAATTTAGAAGGGACGATTTTGGCAACCATTCAAAGACATGACCAAGATGAGTTTATAAGCATTGCTAAAAGGTTTGTTAATATAGGATATAAATTTATTGCAACACAAGGAACGGCAGAAAAATTAAAAGAAATTGGAGTGCAAGCTCAAATTGTGCCAAAACTATCTGAAGGTACAGATGAAATTTTAGATTTAATAAGAAGTGGAAATATAGACTTATTAGTAAATACACCTACTAAAGGAAATGATAAACAACGAGATGGATTTAAAATTAGGCGTTTAGCCATAGAATCTTCGTTGCAAATTATCACCTCGCTTGATACCCTGTCTGCTATGGCAGATATAGCTGTAAAAGACATAGGAATTGATGAAATAGAAATTTATAATTTAGGAAAATAAATGAGCACGAAAATATTTTAAAAAAGGCTTGACTTCTAAAAAGATATAGTGCATAATAATACAAGTCAGCAGGAGAAATATTGTAAAAATATAGCAAAACTTGTTGGCTTGTAAATTAAATAAATTGAATATTGAAAATAAAATAGTATCAAGAATTAAGACCAGTCGATTCAACTACCGCAAGGTAGAAATGAGTATAA
>MDJN01000032.1 GCA_001995005.1 Candidatus Parepulonipiscium sp. PG-Nun2H_MBin03
GCTCCTTTTCCCTCAATTTCATATATTTTATCAGTCGTTACCATCTTTACAGCATTATTATTTCTAAAATGTCCCATCTTAAGTTTCACTTGGCTAGGCATAAGTTCTCTTACAGTTATGATGCCTTTCATCGTTCCATGTTGCCTTATAACCTTTGTTAATGCTCTTGTATCAAGTGCTTCAATACCTATTATTTTTTGTTCCTTTAAATAACCATCTAATGTTAATTCACACCTAAAATTATTTGGGTAATCACTTTTTTCACGCACGATAAATCCTTTTACCATGCTCGAGCGTGATTCCATATCATCTAAGTTAATGCCATAATTCCCTATTAGAGGATATGTCATTACCACTATTTGTCCATAGTATGATGGATCTGTCAAAATTTCTTGGTATCCAGTCATCCCAGTATTAAATACTACTTCTCCGATAGTTTCCTTTATATGTCCAAATGCCTTGCAATTAAAAATCATTCCATTTTCAAGAATTAACTGTGCCTTCATCTACAATACTCCTTTTAAATCGTCTCGCATTTCTATTACAGCTTCTCTTGCCGATGTTGCAAATTCCTCTTCATGCTTCTTTTTTGCTTTATAAGATGCAATTATTCCACGTGATGAATTTACAATCGCCCCTATCCCATTTTTATCAAAATATCCACTTAAGTCTTTTGCAGTTGCTCCTTGTGCACCATATCCTGGAACTAAGAAGAATGTATTTGGCATTCTCTTTCTTAGGTCATCTCCTTGCTCCTTATATGTTGCTCCTACTACAGCTCCTACCTTACTATACCCATGCTCCCCAATTAAATTTTCTCCCCACTTTTTAACTAAATCTGCAGTATAATTATACACTGGCTCTCCGGATACATCTAAGTCTTGTAGCTCACATCCACTCGGATTGCTTGTTTTTACTAATATAAATAATCCCTTATCAAATTCTTCACATGGTTTTAAAAATGGTTCTATGCCGTCATACCCCATGTACGGATTTAATGTAATTGCATCTTCTTTCCATAAGTCAAAATGCTCTCCCTCAATAGTAACACCAGCTATATGTCCTGCATAAGCCGCAGCAGTTGAGGCAATATCTCCTCTTTTTACATCGCCTATTATGATAAGCCCTTTTTCCTTTGCATATTCTATAGTTTTTAGATACGCCGAAATTCCATCCAATCCGTACTGCTCGTACATTGCAATTTGTGGTTTAACCGCTGGTATTAAATCATGTGTACTATCTATTATTGCCTTATTAAATCTTATAAACATCTCACTTACAGCCTTAGGTGTCTTACCCCATATTTCGTAGCATTCTTGTTTTATAAAATTTGGTATCATAGAAAAAACAGGGTCAAGTCCTACTACAGTCGGATTTTGTGTTTCTTTAATTTTTTCGATTAATCTATCAATCATATACACTTTCCTTTCGGTTTTTGCAAAAAAACAATGAAAAAAGATATCTCCTTTTTCATTGTCTATTTATTTTATCTTTATTTCACCAATAACTTCATCTTTATTAGCCCAGACATTCCCATCTTGACGATTATCCCAAAAGAATATACCTTCTATTTCAGCTCGTTTTTCGAGAATTGTTGTAGTAGTTTTAAGAAATCCTTTAACTTTATGATAATACTTAAAAAGTACGTCTCCTATTTTTACAGCAGTACCATCTCTTAAAAGGCTATCTTTAATTAAACTATCATTTACTTCTAAAAATTTTTTCACGGGTGTTTCTGTAGCTGTAATAGTAGCTGGGGATAAAATTAGACATTTGTTAAATTCCGTATCTATATTATTAAATGTAAATATATGATTTATATTTTCTATGTCCATATCATTTAGGGGTAATTCTATATTTTTTTCTTCAATCAATACTTTAGATATTTCCATTGCATCAATTTGCAAATATTCTTCCTCTTCTTCAACTTCATTTAAGGTTAAAAATCTATCTGATATCTCTACTTTATAAAACACATTTTCCACTAAAATAATCTGATTTTTATATAAATTATTTAAGCATAAATAATATAATATAGCCGAGTCTAGACAACTTATAGTAACTGAATTCGCTAGTTTAAATCTATCTTTTACCTTATACATATATTGATATATTATAGGCTCATCGTACAATATTATAATATTAGTATTTTTAAATTTATTATAGTTTAATGGATAATTTAGAAAATCAATTAGCTCATTTGCATCATAATGACAATACAATTCATAAAAATCTCTTTTATTAAACGAAACTTTTTTCCATTCTCCTTTGTAAAAATCATTTATATATGCCGTGTGATTACTGATAATAAATATAAGTGTATCCATAAGCCCCCTCTATTTTGCAAATTCGTTTGTTATATCATCATGGTAATTGTATTTTGTTTTTATCTCCGTTGCTACTCTTGTAACAAATTCGTCAAGTTTTGTTATTCCTTCGTCGCCTTTTTGCCTACTTCTAACTGCAACCGTATTATTTTGCATTTCTTCTAAGCCCACCACTAATATATACGGTACTCTTTCCATTCTGGCTTCTCGGATTTTATACCCTATTTTTTCTGTACGATAATCCGCTTCTACACGTATATTATTAGCCTTAAGTTTTTTTACTACATCCATTGCATAATCTGCGTATTTATCAGATATAGGTAACACTTTTACTGTTACTGGTGCAAGCCAACTTGGAAATGCCCCTGCATATTTTTCTATCAGCATAGCAAGTGTTCTTTCATAACATCCAATGGACGACCGATGAATTATATACGGAATTTTCTTTTCGCCGTCTGCATCCACATATGTCATATTAAACCTAGTTGCAAGAGCAAAATCAATTTGCACCGTAATTATAGTATCTTCTTTTCCATGTACATTTTTAAACTGAATGTCAAGCTTTGGTCCATAAAATGCTGCTTCTCCATCTGCTTCTGTATAATCTATGCCTAGGTGGTCCAAAATATTCTTCATAATGACTTGTGTATTTTCCCACGCTTCTTTATTGTCAATATACTTACCTTTAGAATTTGGGTCCCATTTTGAAAATCTATATGAAATGTCTTTATCAATCCCTATCGTTTCCATAATATGCTTTATTAAGTCTACAACTTGCTTAAACTCTTTCTCCAATTGCTCTGGAGTACAAACAATGTGTCCATCCGCTAACGTAAACTGTCTCACTCTGATAAGGCCGTGCATTTCTCCTGAAGATTCATTTCTTGCCAAAGTTGCGGTTTCAGCATATCTTATTGGTAAATCACGGTAGCTATGCTTTTCTGTATTATATATGGCAAATTGAAACGGACATGTCATAGGTCTTAGGGCTATAACTTCTTTATCCACTTCTTCATTACCCATAACAAACATTCCATCTTTATAATGATCCCAGTGCCCAGAAATTTTATACAAATCATTTTTTGCCATACTAGGTGTTTTGGTTAACACATATCCATTAGCCTCTTCTAAATCTTCAATCCATCTTTGTAATATCTGCACAACTTTAGCTCCCTTTGGCATAAGTAAAGGTAAGCCTTGTCCAACGCTTTCATCTGTTGCAAATAATTTAAGCTCTCTCCCTAATTTGTTATGGTCTCTTTTTTTAGCTTCTTCTAGTGCCGTAAGGTGTGCATTTAGTTCAGCTTTTTTCGGAAATGCTGTGCCATATATTCTGTAGAGCATCTTATTTTTCTCATCTCCACGCCAATATGCTCCTGCACAAGAGAGTAGTTTAAAAGCGTCTATAGATTTTGTATTCATCAGATGCGGGCCGGCACATAGGTCTACAAAATCTCCTTGTTTATAAAAAGTTATCTTAACATTATCTGCTAAATCATTAATTAACTCTATTTTATATGGTTCGTCTTTCATAAGTTCTCTGGCTTCTTGCTTTGATAGTTCAAATGTTTCTATTGGATACTTTGCTTTTACTATTTTTTTCATTTCTGCTTCTATTTTAGCCAATTCTTCATCGCTAAAATGTTTTTCACTATCAAAATCATAGTAAAAACCGCCATCTATCGCAGGTCCAATAGCTAGTTTTATATTGGGATAAATATTTTTTACAGCTTGAGCTAAAATATGCGATGCAGTGTGTCTAAATGCAAGTTGTCCTTCTTTATCATTAAAGGTAAGTAATTCAAGATTTGCATCTTCATTTATTACCGTTCTAATGTCCACTGTTTTACCATTTAATTTGGCTGCACAGGTGGCACGTGCCAGTCCTGCACTTATCTCATTGGCTATATCAAGTATGCTCATGTCTTTTTCAAATTCTTTAACAGTGCCGTCTTTTAAAGTTATTTTCACTGATTTTCACCCTCCGTTACTCTGTCTGTCTTATCACTAAACTGAACCTCCCACAGCTAAAGCATTGGGGTTCTAAAAATAATAAGCATTCTTCCTTATTTAAGAAGAGCTCTCGTCTACTTTTAAAACGAGAGCTACATAATTATCCTAATTTTAATATCTATCTAAGTGTCTGTCAAGCATATAGTTTTATTGTTCGTTCTTAATATCGCATATGTCGCACCCTGTGCACAATGTTATGTTAAATATTTGGCCTAGTGTTTGCAAGAAATTTTCGTTATCATATTTTGCATGGTTATGAATAATCGTCTCTTCTGGGCACACACCGATCAAAATAGTTACTATCAAATCTTCTGGTGTCATATCAGCAAAATCTATTTCTTGGCAATATTTTTCAATATATTTTGTTGTTACATTTTTTTGTTTATTGTCATAAATCTCTAGGCTTCCTGTTGAAGAACAATATATGTTTAAAGTCTCTTCAAGAGAATTTTTACTATCCGTTATGTGCTTTAAAAATTCCATATACTTAATATATTCTGAATGCATTTCATAATCATATATGGTTTGAACTATAATATCTTCTAAAATTATACAATACTTTAATGTTCTAAAATTTATCCACCCATCCAAATCTATATAATCATTTTTTAATAAATACTCTAATATAGGAACATATAGTAAATAATATGATACACAAGAAATCCCTTCATCTACTAGTAAATAATTACTTTTTGTAAACGCTTCATAAATATCTTGTCTCACTTCTTTTGATAAATCTCTTCTTTTTTGGAGATATTTATTTGCAAAATCTTCCAGTATTTGTTGCTGAATAACTTCAAATATGGCAGTAGAAAGTTTATCTACAGCGGCCTTTTTTTGATCTGATTGATAACTATATTGTAATATATAATCATTTTTAAAAACCACATCCGATAATAGCTTATCTTTTAGCTGGTCATAATTTTTTTTAGTAGATATAATATATTGCTGCATAAAAGTCACCTCTTTTATATCTTTTTTCATTATATGTCAGAGGTGATTGTCTAGTTACCTAATCGTCTATATCTTTTTCTGTTTCAACGATTTTACCAGTTTGGGCATCTATTTCATATTCATATTCCACATTGCCTACTTTAAATTCTATTTTATATTCAAATTTACCATCATCTACTTCTAAGGAAGTTTTTTCAAATACAGCTTCAGTCAAAGTTATTTTTGCATCATTTAGTGCAATTTCTTTAGCTTTTTCTACTCCTATATAAGTTTCTTGAATTGGTATCGCAAATCCTTCAACTTGTGCAGGTTCATCTTCAGGCTTCACACCCGCTCCTAAAACACTTGTACAACCACATATTAGTATAATTGCTAAAAACTTAGTTTTCATGTATAATCCTCCTAAAAATATATAATTCGTCACCATATTAACATAAATTATATTTTTTGGCAAGACAAAAAACTTGCCCAAAATTTTCCTATTAGGCAAGTCATGTTTGTTATGCGTTACAAGGTGTTCCGTAATAACAAGATTTTAAAATTTCTACCATTTCTGCATGAGATGGAGTACGTGGGTTTGACCCTGTGCATGCA
Source organism: Candidatus Parepulonipiscium sp. PG-Nun2H_MBin03 (assembly GCA_001995005.1). GTDB lineage: Bacteria > Bacillota > Clostridia > Lachnospirales > Cellulosilyticaceae > Epulonipiscioides. The sequence continues at coordinate 5,889 of MDJN01000032.1, forward strand.
TCAGCTATTGCATTTGTCGCAATATCATCAACTTTTGCTAAAAATTCTTTTTCATCCACCATACCATTTTCATAGTCTTTAATACATTTTGGCACTTCAAGTTTTACATTGCAATCTTCAACAGATTTTATCAAAGCTTCAACCAGCTCTTCAGTAGTATCACCTTTTAACTCAACATATTTTGCAATCTCTGCATATTTTTCAGCAGCACGAGCATCTTTACTGTTAAATCTGATTACTTGTGGAAGATACATAGCATTTGCACATCCGTGTGGAATATGTCCTTTTTCAAATGCTGCACCTGTTTTGTGTGCAATTGAGTGAACTATGCCTAGTAATGCATTAGAAAATGCCATTCCTGCTAGACATTGTGCATAGTGAATTTTCTCTTTTGCAAGTGCATCCCCATCGAATGAATTGTATAAATGCTCATATACCATTTTAATCGCTTTTAAAGCAAGTGGGTCAGTAAAATCATTTGCTACAGTAGATACATAAGCTTCAATAGCATGAGTAAGTGCGTCCATACCTGTATGTGCAGTCAAAGTTTTTGGCATTGTTTCTGCAATTACAGGATCAACTATTGC
>MDJN01000033.1 GCA_001995005.1 Candidatus Parepulonipiscium sp. PG-Nun2H_MBin03
AAACGGAAGTAATAGCAATATAATAATAAAGGGTATATACAAAATAATAACTTTTTTTGCAAATATATAAGGAGATAAAAAAACAAATATATTACTTATTATTAAACCAATAATACAGAAACTTAACTGCCTTGTTGCAAGCTCAATATTTAATCTATTTAACATTATAGAAGAAATTGTTAATAAAAATACTACTACATATCCTCCTAAAAATGATGGTTGTCGACTGTATTTTAAATAGTGCAACCCACTAACTACTATAATAGAGATTATCCAGTGTAACCATAAATCTGTAAATAAACTAAAGTTATTTAACATAAGTATTAATATACACAACGAAAATAATATAACCGTTAGCTTATATATAGTTTCTTGCATAGCAATTTGTTTTTTATAAATTACTACAAATAGTGTACATATTATTACTGATATAATACTTATTATATATCTACTTAATAAAATAAATAAATCCATATATCCTCACTTTACATATTCTTTTAAAATTTGGCCTATGTTATCATTAGTAGACAGATTTAATCTAACACTTTCTAAATTTCTAATGTGTACATATGTTTTTATATCAATAGGATTGCTATCTAAAATTTGCATTGTACAGCTTGTACAGTCAGTAATTATATCCCATTGTTTATTTTTTCTATCTATAATATAATATTTTCCGTCTTTTTTGCACTTTCCATAATGAGATAATAAACATTGCCTTGTAGTCATAACAGGTAAATATCCATATATAATTTTTTGAAAATTAAAAGCTACTTTATCTAGTTCTGTAACTTCATTGGAAATCGTTATGCTACTTGCTCCTAAATTTGTATAAAATTCTGCATGTTCAGAGTTATAGACATTAAGATTATAATCAATTTCAAATGGTACATTATTCTCCACCATAAAATTCACTTGTCCTAATGTTCTGCATAAAAATTTACTATTATGTTGTATTAATACTTCAATATCTTTTTTATATTGCTCAAATATTTGGCTATTCATAATATATGGTAGACACACCACTATATTAGACATACGTTTTATTGCTAATAGCGTATCTTTTGTTGAGTATGCCCATTCCCAATATACTCTATCAATGCCACCATGGCTTTTTACTTCATCTAAACTTGCAAAATTATCTACTTTAACACAAATTTTTACGGGTTTATTTGGAATATTATTTTTAACTTGCTTATATTTACTTACAACTGTAGGACTCACTTCTAATATATTTTTAGTTAGTTTTGTTATTGCATCTCTTCGTAATTCGTTTAATTTGCTGACATTAATATATGCTTTTTCATCTAATTCTATATTTAGCTTATCTATCTTAAATGGCGTATTGCCAGTTTTATTTATACTTTTTTTTACAACCTCCACATCTAAAGGTTGATTTTTAGCAACTTCTAATATATCAGTTGTTTGAGTTACTACTACATTACCACAAATTAACTTTAATTGAACAGGTAATCCGATTGTTGCTTTAAAATGTGCCTCTATCTTTCTTTGTCTCGTACGTTTATGATAAGTTTGTTGTAAACTCTTTAACAAATTATGATTTTTAGTTAGATAAACTTTCGCCCCTACTTGTGCATATGGCACAGATATACTATTTTTATTATTAATTCCTACGCCTACATGATTTTGCTTATTCCATATTTCTATGCCGTCACCATTGCTTAGCTTATATGAAGTATTTAGAGTAACTATTTTAGTTTTAGGTGAATATGTTTTAACCTTTCCAATTAATAGTCCAATATTTTTTGGTGTTTCAATAGACATCATTTTTAAACTAGGCTGTTCTTCATAATACCCAGTTGTAAAATCTCCCCTATTAAAAATAGCCTTTAAGTTATTGATATCATTTTTATTTTTATCTTTATTTTTATCTTTATTTTTATCTTTATTTTTATCTTTATTTTTATCTTTATTATCTATATATTTTCTATAGGTGCCAACTACACTCGCAACATATTCTGGAGTTTTCATTCTACCTTCTATTTTAAAAGAATCTATCTTAGCTTCTACTAACTTATCTAATATATCTATTGTACATATATCTCTAGGGCTCAGCAAGTGTAGCTTATCTGTTATACACTCGTCTTTATTAAAAAAACTATATTTCATTCTACACGGCTGTGCACATTCACCTCTATTACCACTGCGCCCACCTATGCTACTGCTCATTAAACATTGCCCCGAATACGAATAGCATAATGCTCCATGCACAAATGTTTCTATCTCAATATCAATATTATCTTTTATTTGCTTTATCTGAGTTAACGTAAGTTCTCTAGCCAAGACAATTCTACTAAATCCACTCATCTTTAATAATTTAACATCTTCTATACTATGTGCACTAAGCTGGGTGCTTGCGTGTATTTTTATATGAGGAAAATATTTTTTTACAATATTTGCTACACCTAAATCTTGAATTATAATAGCATCTACATTTTCAAGATTTGATAAATACTCATGTAATTTTGGTAATTCCTGTTCTTTTATAAGTACATTTATAGTTATATAAACTTTTATATCTAATAAGCGACAATATTTAATTATTTCATTCATTTCATCTAGCGTAAAATTAGTAGCATTTTGTCTAGCATTAAACTGATGCCCTCCTAAATATATTGCATCTGCTCCATTTGCTATTGCTGCATAAGCATTTTCCATTTTTCCTGCTGGAGCCAATAACTCTGGTTGTTTCAAAATATATCCAACTTTCTATTTGTTTTTAATTCTTGTATCTCAAGCGTTAATTCTTCAATCCGCTCAAGTAATGCCATATTTTCTGTTTCACATTTTCCTAAGTCTACTATGCATTCTTTTAATTCTTGCTCTATTTTTATAGCACTATCTGCCATATTCATGGCAACTAACATAGCAATTTGAACTGTACTATAACGAGCACTATTTTTACTGTTCCTAATCTCCTCATAATTTTTATTAATTTTTTCTGCGACTTGTTTAATGTGTTCTCCCGATTCTTCCCCTTGTATTTTGTAAATTTGTCCTCCTATTATCACTTCTACTATATTCTTATCCATTATTTCTCCTAAGTATAATTTTTCAGTATTTGATATGCATTTTCTGTAAGCATCCTTCCCCTATGCGTACGTTGTAATAATCCTTTTTGCATAAGATAAGGTTCATATACATCTTCTAACGTCTCCTTCTCTTCAGATAATGTAATAGCTAGTGTATCTATTCCTACAGGCCCACCCTTAAAAGTAGTTGCGATTGTATTTAAAATCCTTCTATCCAATTCATCTAACCCATTCTCGTCTAAGTTTAACAAGCCTAGAGCAGATAGAGCAATATCTTTATCAATACTATTATTATTATATTTTATTTGAGCAATGTCACGCACTCTTTTAAAAAATCTATTTGCCAGCCTAGGCGTTCCTCTTGAACACTTTGCAATTTCTATAGAAGCATCTTGACTAATTTCTGTATCTAATATTTTAGAAGTTCTAGTTATAATTTGAGCTAATTCTTCTAATGTGTAATATTCTAACCTTTGTATAATACCAAATCTATCTCTTAAAGGTGAGCTTAACATCCCAGCTCTAGTTGTTGCTCCTATAAGGGTAAATTTTTGCAAGTTAATTCTTATAGATTTAGCATTCGGCCCCTTACCTACTACTATATCTATACAAAAATCTTCCATAGCCGAATACAACACTTCTTCTACAAAGCGAGGCATTCTATGGATTTCGTCTATAAATAAAATATCTCCTAATTTCAAATTATTTAATATTGCCGCAATATCTCCTGGTTTTTCTATAGCTGGCCCTGATGTAACTTTAAACTCAACCCCCATTTCATTTGCAATTACTCCTGCCAGAGTAGTTTTACCAAGCCCAGGTGGCCCATATAATAGCACATGGTCTAACGATTCTTGCCTATTTTTTGCAGCACTTATAAATATTTCTAATGCTTCTTTTGTACCTTGCTGACCGATATATTCTTTTAAATTTAGCGGTCTTATACTGTTTTCATTATCTTCTAATTGCAAATCTGTGGATACTATTCGCTTATCCATGCCTTCCTCCTATTCACTAAGTAACTTCAGAGCTTTTTTTATGATATGTTCTGCCGTATCATTATAAGCAAATATTGCATTCACAGCTTGTTTTGCCTGTTTTTCATTATACCCCAAAGATACTAAAGCTAAAACAGCTTCCTCAGTTGCCACAGGTTGTGCATCATCATATGATACTACACTATCTAATCTGTCTTTTAGCTCTAAAATTAGTCGATTAGCTGTTTTATTTCCTATTCCTGATATCTTAGTAATAGAGTTAGCGTCTTGTTTTATAATAATTTCCACTAGTTGTTGCCCATACATAGATATTAAAGCTGCTGCAGCTTTTGGTCCTATACCAGATACACTTAATAATTTCTTAAATAATCTTTTATCGGCAGGATATAAAAAACCATATAAATCATATGCATCTTCTTTTATATTTTCATATATATATATTTTTTTCGGATCTGCATAGTCCGTACACATAAATATTTCATACCCTACTCCATTTACCTCCAAAACTATATAATTATCATATCTATCTGTTATATTTCCAACCAAGTATGCTATCATTTTTACTCCTAATATAATATGACCTAGAGCAGAATTTTTTATATTTTAACACAAAACGGGGTTGCTAGAGTGGCAACCCGAAAGATATTACTTAGGTAATAAAGCTTTCCTAGATAAGTTTACCCTACCTTGTTTATCTATTTCTGTAATTTTCACTTCTATCATGTCACCCACTTTTAGGACATCTTCTACATTTTCCACTCTATTATGTGCAATTTGTGATATATGAACTAGGCCTTCTTTACCTGGAGCAAGTTGTACAAAAGCACCAATTTTAATTATCTTAACTACTTTACCTAAAAATATTTGTCCAGCCTCTAAATCTCTTGCTATTCCTTCAATAATTTCTATCGTACGTTTTGCAGTTTCCTCATTTTCTGCACAAACAGATATTCTACCATCATCTTCAATATCTATTTTTGCACCTGTCTCTTCTATAATTTTATTAATTGTCTTTCCTTTTTGTCCGATTATTTCACTAATCTTTTCAGGATTAACAGTTATTTGAGTAATATAAGGTGCATAAGGTGATAAACTTTCTCTAGGTTTTTCTATAGCCTTTAACATTATATCATCTATTATATAATCTATAGCTTGCTTTGTTTGTCGTAGAGCTTGTTTAATTATATCTTTTGTTAATCCATCTATTTTCATATCCATTTGTATAGATGTAATTCCATTTTTAGTACCGCCTACTTTAAAATCCATATCTCCTAGGTAATCTTCAAGTCCTTGAATATCTGTAAGCAATACAAAATCATCTGTAGTCTCTCCTGTTACAAGGCCTACCGATATACCTGCTACAGGTGATTTAATCGGAACGCCTGCCGCCATTAATGCAAGAGTCGATCCACAAATACTAGCTTGTGATGTTGAACCATTTGAGCTTAAAACTTCAGATACTAAACGTATAGCATACGGAAATTCCTCTTCAGGCGGAATAACCGGAACTAATGCTCTTTCTGCCAATGCTCCATGGCCTACTTCTCTTCTACCTGCTGGTCGTGGTGGTCTTGCTTCGCCTACTGAAAATGGCGGGAAGTTATAATGGTGCATATACCTTTTTGAGACTTCTAGCTCATCTAACCCATCTATTATTTGTGCCTCACTAATCGGAGCAAGCGTCGCTATAGTAAGAACTTGAGTTTGACCTCTAGTAAACATACCTGAACCATGTACACGTGGTATTAAATCCACTTCTGCACTTAATTTTCTTAATTCATCAAGTCGCCTACCATCTGGACGTTTATGTTCTCGTAAAATCATATTACGCACTGTATATTTTTCAAATTTATAAAATGCCTCATCCGAATATTTCAGATATTCTTCTCCATAGTTGTCAGTATCTTCAAAAACTTTTTTTAATTCTTGCATCAACGCTTCAAGTCTTGCACCTCTTGCTAGTTTATCAGGGGTAAATACTGCCTCTACCATTCTGTCATATCCTATTAGTTCAGCAACTTTGTCATAGACTTCTGATGGTATACTATGTGTTTCATACTCATCTTTTTTAGGTTTGCCACAATCCTCTTTCACAGAAGCTATAAATTCAACAATCTGTTGATTAACTTCGTGACCTTTCATAATGGCTTCTAACATTATATCTTCAGGAACTTCATCAGCACCTGCTTCTATCATCATAACTTTATCTCTTGATGAAGATACTATAAGAGATAATTTACTATGTTCACGTTGTTTAGTAGTTGGGTTTATAACAATTTCTCCATCAATTAGTCCCACTTGCACAGACCCTACTGGTCCATTAAAAGGTATATCTGATATATCCGTTACCAAAGCAGCACCTATCATAGCTGTTATTTCTGGCGAACAATCTTGGTCTACCGACATAACAGTTGTTGTTATCACCACATCATTTCTATAATCTTTTGGAAATAGCGGTCTAATCGGCCTATCTATAACTCTTGATGTTAATACTGCCTTATCTGACGGTCTCCCTTCTCTTTTTAAAAAACCTCCTGGAATTTTTCCTACAGCATAGGTTTTTTCTTCATAATTTACACTTAGCGGAAAAAAGTCGGTTCCATCTTTCGGCTTGTCACTTGCCACAGCTGCAGCTAAAATAGTTGTCTCACCATAGCTTACAAGAGCTGTTCCATTAGTTAATTCAGCCATTTTCCCTACTTCTACTTTTAATTGTCGACCTGCTAAGTCCATTGTATATGTTTTTACCATTCATTTTCCTTCTTTCTAGTTTTGATGCTATGGCTTCTATCATTTCTTTTAAAAAAGGGTGGATACCTCCACCCTTAAATTAATATATTACTTTCTAATTCCTAAATCTTTGATAATTGAACGATATCTTTCAATATCTGTTTTAATCAAATAATCTAAAAGTCCACGTCTTTTACCTATCATAAGAAATAGTCCACGACGTGAGTGATGGTCTTTTTTATGTGTACGTAAGTGATCTGTTAAATGATTAATTCTATTAGTCAAAAGGGCAATCTGCACCTCTGGAGAACCCGTATCATTTTCAGTTCTTGCGTATTTTTTAATAATCTCATCTTTTACTTCTTTAGTCATTTCATTTTCCTCCTAATTTATGGTCTTGCCTATTACCAAGATTTGGGCGGAGTTTCCAATATCTGCGTAACGGCGTTTTTTACTTTCATAGTATAGCATGTCTATATTACAATGTAAATAAATTTTTTACTTTTTGGGTATCGGATAAAATCTGTGCCGTTAATTTCTGAATATTTTCAAACTTTTTTTCACTTCTTATATATTTATAAAAGAAAATATCCACTTCCTCATCATAAATATCTCTATTAAATTCAAAAATGTTAGTCTCAATAGTTTTTATCTCACCTTTAAGTGTAGGATTATATCCTATATTAGTTATTGCCAAAAATTCTTCATTATATACTTTAATTTTAGTTGCATAGACTCCATTTGGCGGATAGATTACCCCTTCTTTTGCAAAAACATTTGCTGTAGGAAAACCTATTTGCCGACCTATTTGCCGACCTTTAACTACTTTTCCACTAATTATATAATTATACCCCAGTAATTCATTAACCTTTTCAATATTACCTTTACTTAAAAATTCACGTATACTAGTACTTGAAACTTCTCTATCATCTACAAGTACTTTTTTTACAACATGTAACTCTATATCATTACTATCACATAATTTTTGTAAATCATCTACATTTGCTTGACGTTTCTTACCAAAATGATAATCCGTCCCTACTACAATTTTTTTTGCACCTAAATTTTTTACTAGAATTTCATCAAAGAATTCTTGTGCACTCATATTTGCTATATCTAGATTAAAAGGATAGTCTACAAAAATGTCTATGCCTAAATTTTGCATTAAAGTTATCTTTGTAGTTGTTGGAGTAATTATCTCTTTTGGTGCATTGCTTAAAATCCATGAAGGGTGCGGGTAAAAAGATAGTGCTATTATTTGTAATCTTTCTTTTATCTGCTTTGCTACTTCAAATAATTTTTGATGACCTATGTGCACTCCATCAAAATTTCCAATTACTATTACGCTCTGCTGAGACTGTAACACCTTTTTTGTATGAGATAAATATTTCATTTATACACCTCGGAACATCTTTTCTACTATTAACTTATCTGGAGCCGTTCTATAAATTCCTACGAAATTATCTAAATAATCGTATACTCGTACAAATTCCTCTTGTGCATCATAATTTGCATAATCTAATTGATTTCCATTATAGAGTGATTTCGTTAAACTTTCGTTAATCACTATTTTTTTATAATCCTTAAATAGACTTTCTATAGATATTAATAAGTCTAAAGGGTTGCTTTTTTCAAGCTCAGCTAAAGTTACACTATTATCTATTGTAAAATTTCCAACTTTTGTCCTTAACAACTCTCCCATATGTGCCCCACAGTTTAATTTTCTGCCAATATCTGTACACAAAGTTCTAATATATGTTCCCTTTGAACACTCCACTTTTATTTTAAATCTGTTCTCATTTAAGGGGCTTATTTGAGATATTTCTAAAATTTTAACCTGCCTTTTTGGTCTATCAACTACTATATTTTTTCTAGCTAATTCATATAATCTTACACCATTTATTTTTATAGCAGAATACATAGGCGGAATTTGTTCATATAATCCTACAAAACTTTGCAAAACTTCAGTAACTTGCGGCTGAGTTACACTAACTTCATATGTTTCTACAATATCACCCGTACTATCCTCGGTTGTAGTATATGCTCCTAATATAACTT
>MDJN01000034.1 GCA_001995005.1 Candidatus Parepulonipiscium sp. PG-Nun2H_MBin03
TGCACAAAGTACGTATACTCCTCTTCTTTTACATCTTTTAGAATAGGTGATGGTTGCGTTATATCAAGCTTATTCCAACCCATATGTGGCACCTTAAACTCACTACTTATGCTGTTTTTTAAAGGAATAATCTCACCTTTAATTAAGCCTAATCCTGTTGACTCACCAAATTCATAGCTTTTTTCAAACAATAGTTGCATTCCTAGACAAATTCCAAGTAACGGCTTAGTTTTTGCACTATTTAATAATATGGTATCCATTCCTGATTGTCTTAACCGATTAATTGCATCGCCAAATGCCCCAACCCCTGGTAATATAATATGGCTCGCCTCTTCTATAACTTTTTTGTCATTAGTAACAACCGCTTGGGCACCAATTTTTGCAATAGACGCATTTAGTGAAAATAAATTGCCAACACCATAATCTATAATTGCAATCATTATATCACACCTTTCGTTGATGGAATTTCAGTTGCATACTCTTTATCAATAGATATAGCCACACGGATGGCTTTTGCCAATGCCTTAAATATCCCTTCAATAATATGATGATTATTTTCTCCTCGCACTTGCATAACATGCAGGGTTAATTTTGCAGAGCGTGATAAAGCTATCAGAAATTCTTTACATAACTCTGTGTCAAAATCTCCTACTTTTTGAGCACTTAATTTAATATCTTCAACCAACATGCTCCTACCACTAAAGTCTAGTGCAACTGTAATCAACGCCTCATCCATTGGTAATGTACAAGTTCCATACCTATTTATACCTCTTTTATCCGCTAATGCTTTATCTATTGCATCGCCTAAACAAATTCCTATATCTTCTACTGTATGATGAAAATCAACATCTACATCTCCTATACAAGTTATATCTATATCCATTTTAGAATGTGAACTAAGTAAAGTTAGCATATGATTTAAAAAACCACACCCTGTATTAACTGTACTTTTGCCAGTCCCATCTAAATTTAATTTCAGAGATATGTCTGTTTCATTAGTTTTTCTACTTATCGTTATTTCACGCATTATTTTAACCCCTTTATCAAACATCTGCTTTAATTATCTTTATAAATTTCTGTCTAACATAATCCATTTGCGAAGTTGTTCCTATAGTTATTCTTACATATTCGCCTATCTTATCAAAGTAACGTACTAAAATTTTATGTTCTCTTAACTTTTGAGCAAGTTCTGCCCCGCTCATTGTGTTGTGTTTAGTAAATACAAAATTAGCACTTGATGGTAACGTATGAAAATCTAGCTCATCTAAGAAGGATATAAATCTTTTACGCTCTGTTACTATCTTATCTACACATTCTTTAAAATACTCATCTTGTTCTATAGACACAACTCCTAAAGCTTGTGTTAGTGCATTAACGTTATACGGATTAAATGAATTTTTTATCAGTTTTATATCTTCAATTAAATCTCTATTAGCTATTGCATAGCCAAGTCTTGCCCCAGCTAAATTGCGAGATTTTGAAAATGTCCCCACCACTACTATATTGTCATATTGATTAATTAGTTTTTTACAAGTTACTTCACCAAAGTCTGCATATGCTTCATCAATTATCACGATATTATTTTGATTATGCTTAAGTATGTCTTCTATATCTTCTAATGATAAAACTATGCCTGTTGGGGCATTTGGATTTGCTATTATAATTGTTTTGCCCAGATTAAAGTAATCTTCTTTATTAATTCTAAAGTCAGAAGTAAGTGGTATTTTTTGCCCAGCCAATCCAAATAGCTCACTATATACGCTATAAAAACCATACGAAATATTCGGAAAGGCAATTTCTTTCTCACAAAAGGCCATATAACAAAAAGCTAATATTTCATCTGAACCATTCCCAAATATAACTTCATCTTCCGCCAAATTATAATATTTGCCAAAAACATTAGTTAACTTAGTACAATTTGGGTCGTTGTATAAATTTAAATTTATAGCAACATCTGATAATATGTCTACTCCGGGGGGTGGATATGGGTTTTCGTTAGTATTAAGTTTTATAAATTCATTCTTTTTAGGCTGCTCTCCTGGTACATACGCAACTAAATTTGACAAATTTTGTACTAAAAATTTACTCATTTAATCACCTACTCTACTTAAAACGCTTTTTGCATGTGCGTCCAATCCTTCACTCATCGCAAAAAGTACCACATCGTCTTTCGCTTCTCTTAATGCTTCTTCTGTATAAGAGACAAAGGTAGATTTTTTTACAAATGTTTCCACAGATAAAGCAGAAGAAAATTTTGCTGTTGAATTTGTTGGTAAAGTATGGTTTACTCCAGCATAATAATCACCAATAGCTTCTGGAGTATATCGTCCCAAGAAGATGCTACCGGCATTTTTGATTTTTGGTAAGTAACTGATTGCATCTTGCACCATTATTTCTAAATGTTCTGGTGCCAGGTCATTAGATATTTCAAAGCACTTATTTAATGTATCACATATTATAATTAATCCATTATTGTCTATTGACATACGACAAATATTTTCTTTTGGCAAATATGCCATTTGAATTTCCAATTCCTTACTTACTTCTTCTGCTAATTTTTCACTTGTCGTAGTTAATATGCACCTAGCCATTGCATCATGCTCTGCCTGCGATAATAAGTCTGAAGCAACTATTTTCGCATCTGCACTCTCATCTGCTATTACCAAAATTTCCGATGGCCCTGCTATCATATCAATTCCTACAGTACCAAATACTTGCTTTTTAGCTGCTGCAACATATGCATTTCCAGGCCCTGTTATTTTATATACCGGCTGAATGCTTTCTGTACCAAATGCCAGTGCCGCAATGGCACCCGCTCCACCTGTTTTATATACTACATTTACATTTAACATATAACAACACGCTAGTATCTCATCTGCAATAGTACCATCTGCTCTTGGTGGCGATACCACACTTATGTGAGAGCACCCTGCAATTTGAGCCGGTATCACATTCATCAGTACCGTTGATGGATATACAGCCTGTCCTCCAGGAACATATATACCCACTTTTTCAATAGCAGTTACCTTTTGGCCTAATAATATTCCATCTTTTTCTACTATAAATCCTTTGTCTTTTTGCTTACTATGAAATTCGGATATATTGTTAATACAACGCTTTAACATATCTTTATAATCACTCAATAGTCTATTATAAGCTTGTTCTAACTCTATTTTGCTTACTACCAATGTTTCTAATCTGGCCCCGTCAAACTTCTGTGCATATTCAAATAATGCCTCGTCTCCTCTAGCCCGCACATCTTTTATAATGTCTTTTGCTATATTTTCTATTTTATCTGAGATACTGTCATCTCTTTTTGGTATTAAGGTATCTTGATTTATTATTTTAATCAATTTGCATTCTCCTTATTAATGTATCTATCTCTTCTTTATTAAAGCTGTACCTGCTCTTTGAAGCAATTACTCTTGCACTTAAGTCCATAATTTTTGTATCAACTTTTAGATTATTTTCTTTTAAGGTACTGCCAGTTTCCACTATATCTACAATTACATGTGATAGGCCTAGTATTGGTGCTAGTTCAATTGACCCATTAAGCTTTACTATGTCTATATCTCGATTTTTATAATATTCTTTAGTTACATTAGGGTATTTTGTCGCAATTGTAATCGGCTTTTTACCATCATCAACAAAACCTTCAAGCGAACATACGCACATAGAACACTTGCCCATCTCCAAGTCTAACAATTCATACACATCAACTTCAGCCTCAATAAGCGAATCTTTTCCCACAACTCCAATATCTGCCACTCCTCTTGCCACATAAGTAGCCACATCTGAAGGTTTAATTAAAAAAAATCGTACACCTTTTTCTTTGTCTTCAAAGACTAACTTACGAGTATTTTGCTCAAATTCATCTGCCGAATAACCCATGCTTTTAAATTTAGCATATACTTTGTCTCCTAGGCGTCCTTTTGGTAATGCTATATCTATCATTTTATTCATCCTTCCTTATCACAACAAAACTTTCTCCTGCTTCAAATAATCTATTTGCTTCTTGAATCATTTCAAGTGGGCTTTTATCATTAACGATTTTTTTACGCAAAACTGCCCTTGTATCTTCTAATTTATTTATCTCACTTAAATTTACCGCAAATCCTAATGCCGATTTATCTTTTATATCCATTTTATACAACAAGTTATCATACCTACCACCTGATAAGATTGGGGTAGAAATTCCTTTTACATACCCTGTAAATATTAGGTCATTGTAATATTCCGTACTTGATATATGGTTAAAATCGAAGCTAATTTTTTTATAATCTACCACTTCTTCTAATATTTGAGCAATATTATATAATTCTTCTAAGTAAGTGTTATATTCTTTAAATAAATCTTCTTCTAGTAATTGATTAATGCTTGTTTTAAAATCTCCATTAATAGATATCAGTATTTCAAAGATTTTTATATAAGATTGTTTACCTATTTTCTCAAGATAAGCAGATAAATCATGAATGTTTTTTTGTCTTAAATATTTTATAATAGTTTCTACCGAGGATAACTCTAGCTTGTGTAGTATTTTGCGTATTATCCCAACTTGTGATATGCATAACCTATAATCTTCGCCTATCATCTTAAGGCTTTTGACAGCTAAATTTAATACTTCTACAGTTTGATAAGTATCCAGCTCACCTATATATTCTATACCTATTTGATGTATCTCACGAAATTCATTTTCCCCGTGAGGCACTTTAAATATAGGTTCGTTATAATATATTTTATTCATTCCTAACATATTATAATTTTTCACAATACTCATTGTAACATCAGGTTTCAGAGCTAATATTTTACCCCCGGCTCCTTGCAAAGTTATAACTCTGCTATCTGCAAGAAACTTTTCGTTTTCTAAGTAAAAAGCATATGTTTCAAATCTATTCATTGTATATTTATCAAAACCAAATCTGCTGAATAAATCTTCTAATTTTAATGCAACTTTAGATTTTCTATTTAAAAAATTAATATCCATACGACACCTTCCTATTTTTTAGCAATACATTATCATAGTTTTAAGATTTAGTCAAGTAAAGTGGATAGGCTTTCTATAATCTAATCAAGTTGAATATTATTTTAATGCATACAAAAAAGGACCGTCCATTATGAACAGTCCTTAATTTTTACATCATTCCAGGCATTCCGCCCATTCCAGGAGGCATTCCGCCCATTCCTGGCTCGTCTGATTTAATATCAGCCACAATACACTCTGTAGTTAAGAATGTTGCCGCTACTGAAGTTGCATTTTGAAGAGCACTTCTAGTTACTTTAGTAGGGTCGATTATACCACCATCTACCATGTCGATATATTCTTCAGTTAATGCGTTAAATCCTTTACCTTGTGCTAAAGATTTAACTTCATTAATTATAACAGCTGGCTCCAAACCTGCATTCTCTACAATTTGTCCTAATGGAGCTTCAAGAGCTTTTAATATAATGCGTACTCCTGTTCTCTCATCTCCTGTTGTTGTGTCTAGTAATTTTGAAACTTCTTTAATAATATGGATATACGCACTACCACCACCTGCGATAATTCCTTCTTCTACAGCTGCACGAGTCGCCGCAAGAGCATCTTCCATTCTAAGTTTCTTTTCTTTCATCTCTGTTTCAGTTGCTGCACCCACTTTTACAACTGCAACGCCACCAGCAAGTTTTGCAAGTCTTTCTTGAAGTTTTTCACGGTCAAACTCAGATGTTGTATCTTCAATTTGGCGACGAATTAAGCCTATTCTGCCCTCAATTGCTGACTTATCTCCTGAACCATTTACAATAACTGTATATTCTTTATTTACCTTAATGCTTTCTGCTCTACCTAGTTGGTCTACAGTTGCTTCTGCAAGGTTTAATCCAACTTCTTCAGATATTACTGTACCTCCAGTAAGAGTTGCAATATCTTGTAACATTTCTTTTCTTCTGTCACCAAATCCTGGAGCTTTAACTGCGATGCAGTTAAATGTACCACGTAATTTATTTACCACTAACGTAGCAAGTGCTTCTCCTTCTACGTCTTCTGCAATGATTAAAAGGCGTGCACCGCTTTGAACAATTTGTTCAAGTACTGGTAAAATCTCTTGGATATTTGTGATTTTTTTATCAGTTATCAATACATATGGAGTGTCAAGAACGGCTTCCATTTTTTCTGTATCTGTTACCATATAAGGTGACAAATATCCTCTGTCAAACTGCATACCTTCAACCACATCTAGCTCAGTTGTCATAGTTTTTGATTCTTCAATAGTTATAACACCATCATTTGAAACTCTTTCCATAGCATTTGCTATTAGCGTACCAACTTCATCATCACCTGCTGAAATTGCAGCAACTCTAGCGATGTGGTTTTTGCTCTCTACTGGTTTACTCATAGCTTTAATAGCTTCCACTGCAACGCTTGTTGCTTGTTGCATACCACGTCTTACAATAATAGGATTAGCCCCTGCAGCCACATTTTTCAGCCCTTCTGTAATCATAGCTTGAGCCAACACTGTTGCTGTTGTAGTTCCGTCTCCGGCAACATCATTTGTTTTTGTAGAAACTTCTTTTACAAGTTGTGCACCAATATTTTCAAATTCGTCTTCTAGCTCAATTTCTTTAGCAATTGTAACACCGTCATTTGTGATAAGAGGAGTGCCATATGATTTATCTAAAACTACATTTCGTCCTTTAGGACCTAGTGTAACTTTAACTGCATTTGCTAATTGATCCACTCCTGATTGAAGAGCTACCCTTGCATCTGTTCCAAATTTCATTTGTTTTGCCATTTCCGTATTCTCCTTTATCCAATAACCGCTAATATATCTTTTTGACTTACAATTACATAATCTTCTTTATCTAAAGTTACTTCATTACCAGAATATTTAGAATAAATAACTCTGTCGCCTACTGCTACTTCCATCTCTACTTTTTTTCCATCTTCTGTAGTACCAGGGCCCACTGCCATAACTTCTGCTTCTTGTGGTTTTTCTTTTGCACTACCTGTTAAAATAATTCCTGATTTAGTTGTTTCTTCAGCTTCTAAGTGTTTTAATACAACTCTATCGCCTAATGGTTTTAATTTCATCTTTTTTTTGCAAGGAAATACGATTTCTTTAATATATCGTTTTGGTCATATCCTTTATCCTTGCGTCCTCCTTCATCTAAATTATTATTTGTTAGCACTTATACATATCGAGTGCTAAGACGTTAAATATTATAATATATTCTTCAAAATTTATCAAGTCTTTTTTTGACTTTTTTTAAATAAATTGTTTTCTCGTGCATAAAAAAATAAATATTGTTGTGCATATCCTGCCAAATTATGAAATTTTTGCTGTGCAAATTGATTTACAATATCTAATTTTGTATCTTTTTCATCAAAATAGTAGCCTTCCATAATTCTTTTTATCCAAACATCTATAGGAAAAACTTCATGCTTTGCATAGGCAAATAACAAAATACAATCTGCTATTTTATTGCCCACACCTTTTATCTTAATAAGCTCTGCCCTTGCTTCTTCTGCACTTAGACCCCATATTTTATCTAGGTCCACTTCACCGCTTATAACTTTATTTACCGCATCCATAATATAAGGTGCTCTAAAGCCGACTTTACATTCTCTAAGTTCTTCTTCTGTAGCTTGATACAATTCTTCTTTTGTTGGAAAAGCATAGTAGATTTCGTCTGAAATATCTTGTTGTATTGGTGTATCTGGTATTTTTGTAGGCTCTATGTTATTTTCTTGTATCGGCTCTATAGTCGTATCCTCTACTTTTTGTCTTGCCTGATTTCTTTCTATACGCTCAAG
>MDJN01000035.1 GCA_001995005.1 Candidatus Parepulonipiscium sp. PG-Nun2H_MBin03
TAAAGAGCAAGTAATCTTTTCAGATTAAGGCAACTAACATTCAGTGGCGGGGTTAGAACCCCCACTGAATGAAGTTTTCTTCTATGTTATTTAAATTTAATTGCTACTTTTTCTAATTCATGTGGAATATTTATATTTTGTGGACATAGTGGAATACATTTTTTACAAGATACACAATAATTTGCTCGGTCTCTTTCAGCATCATATTTATTGGTTCCGAATATAACGTTATTATTGTATTGGTTAAAACACGGTGCAATTTCAACACTAAAAGGACAAGGCATGCAATATCTGCATCCTGTACAAGGAATTGTATCGAGATTATCTATTATCGTTATCGCTTTATCTAAAGCGTTCACTTCGTTTTCGTTTAAATGTATATTTTTCTCATTTTCAAATGTAGTAAGGTTATCTTGAACTTGTTCTATAGTAGACATTCCACTTAGTATTAACTTGACGTTCGGAAGAGTGGCAACAAATCTAAAAGCCCAGTTAGCATAAGTTGCATCTGGAGTAGCATCCTTTAATATAGCTGCAATCTCTGGAGCTGGGTTTGCAAGTGCCCCTCCACGGATTGGTTCCATTACTATAATAGGAATATTTTTTGTACTTACTAATTCATACATATCTTTTGCATGGAATTTATTCCAATCTGCGTAGTTAATTTGCAATTGGCAAAAATCCCAGTCATAAAGATTTAATGTATCTTTTAAGCAGTCTAAATTATCATGAAAAGAAAAACCTATATGGCGTATTTTGCCCTGTGCCTTTTTGGAAATTAACCAGTCTACAACGTTAAGTTGTTTTATTTTCTTATAGTAAGCGCTATTTACAGCGTGTATTAAATAATAGTCTATATAATCCATGCCAAGCCTGGCAAGTTGTTCATCTAAAATATTGTCTAAATCTTCAAAATTTTCTACTTTCCATAAGGGCATTTTATCAGCCACAAAAAAACTATTTCGTGGATATTTAGCAAGAACTTGTCCTAAAAAACTTTCTGATCGGCTTTCATGGTAAACGTATGATGTGTCAAAGTAGTTAATCCCATTTTTATATGCTAGATCTATCATTTGTTCGCTAAGATATTTATTAATTGAGTTATCTTGATTGACGGGCATCCTCATAATACCAAATCCTAATAAAGAATGCTCCGGTTCCCCATCATTAAAAGTTGAATAAATCATTGTTAACCTCCTAATTATAATGATTATTGTTTAGACTAACTATAAGTATATATTTATTTATTATAGAAGAATAGCAATTATTAGTCAATAATAACTAATTTGAGGGATGCTAATCTAAATTTATATGATATAAAAAATTTTGCAAACCATTTATATTTTTGCTATTCTCATCGTATGATATATTATAGGCAAAAAATTAATAAGGAGGTATACTATGAAACATATAAAAACTTTGAATACAAAAAATCTTAAAAAGAGTGTGGCAAAAGGCGGATGTGGTGAGTGCCAAACTTCGTGTCAGTCAGCGTGTAAAACTTCTTGTACAGTAGGAAATCAAACCTGTGAAAAATAAGTTGTTATAGCTAGTAGAAATATCTGCTAGCTTCAGTTTGTTGACAAATAGTTATTTATTAGAGTTATCCTTATAATCGGGGTGGA
>MDJN01000036.1 GCA_001995005.1 Candidatus Parepulonipiscium sp. PG-Nun2H_MBin03
CATACGATATTTTTCTACATCTCCAACACCCGTGTCTATAAAAACAATTTTAGTATATGAATTTTCATGTGAACCGAGAATTTCCATAATATATGCGGCATTTTCTTCGCCATATTCTTCTAGATATTGTTCATATGTTTTATCAATCCCCAGTACATTCATAATGTCACTATCGTCTTTATTCCCATCTCTTTCAATCCATCCAGATGTATAAATAAATGTCCCATGATTATTATCAAAAAACTCTTTGTATTTTTCCTTTGAACCTAAGAAAAAAGTTGTGCAATCATGAGCTTTAGGTATTATTATCGGCAATTCAGATTTAAGCCCTACAACCCCATTACTACATAAACCATAGGCAAGCAATATCGCATCATACTTATCTACAGGAACTTTATCAATCTCCGCTTGTAGCGCAGAATGTATACTTTGACACCCTTCATTATGTAACGTTTTCCCCATAAAAGTAAAATCTACCAAATTTACAGATTGACTAGCACAAAAACAAAGCTCTCTAAAAGATATTTCACAAGCAATTACTTTTAAATGTTTCATTTACATCATCCCCCATTTTAAATAATCAACAAAATATATTCTAATAAAAAGTTATATTCTAATAAAAAGTATAGTAATACTTCAGACTGTTAACAATTATTTGTCTACAAACCGAAGTATAATACTTATATTTTAAGCAAATACTGAAATAAGATAGTCATAATCGGCATAGTTATAGCACATAAAACTGTTGAGACTATATTTATAGAAGATACATAGATTTTTTTAGGATTATCATATAGCTGTGCTTGTTGTGTTACAACCGCTGCAGCAGGTCCTATGGCACAAAATAGCGATACTAGTAAAACATTTTCCATATCAGAGTGTATCCATAACTTATCAATTGTTAGTAAAATTATCATAGTTAGTGCAGGGTATAAAATCAGTCTAATAAATGTTATTCCATATGCCCTATAGTTAGAGAATACTTCTTTTAAATTTTGGTTCCCCAGCATCATTCCCACCATTAACATTGATAAGGGTCCTATACAACTTGCAGTATTTGAAATGGCAATCCCTACTGGACCAATAATCCTTATCTGACAAACAAATAGTGTAATTCCTATAAAGATACTTATCATACAAGGGTTGGCTATTATTTTTTTGAAGTTAGCTTTTCCGCCACCCATAATAATTACGCCATGTGACCATACAAGAAGGTTTTGTACAACAATATACGCACTAGTATAAAAAATATATTCTGTCCCTAATGTACCTGCTACTAACGGTATTATTAAGTTACCCGAATTATTATAAATAATGGATGCTTTTTCTACATTATCTAATTTAATCGGAGTAAAATCAAAAAGTTTGGTAACTATTAAAAATAAGGCATGAATTAATATCCCTGCTATAAGAGCAATCAAAAATCCTGATAATCTGTCTGGGCTTAACTCTGTCTGAAACGCATTTATTAAAGAACAAGGAATAATTATATATACGCAAACTTTAGAAATTATACCGCTATCTTCAGCTGATAAAACCTTAAAATATGTAACTATAAATCCTGCAACACTTATTAATACCATACTAGCAATTTGCTCTGCCAAGCTTAAACTAAGCTCCATCTTATCCTCCTTAAACCAAAAAGGGGAAAACCCCTTTTAATTTGCTGCATTAACTGTGTTTCCATTCAAAAACTCTTTTAGATTATTTGCTGCGACGTCTACTAACCTTTGACGTGTTTCTCTTGGTGCCCAAGCAATATGTGGCGTTATAATACAATTATTTGCTATTAGTAACGGATTATCCTCTTGTACTGGCTCTACCGTTAACACATCAAGACCTGCTCCTGCAACTTTTCCACTATTTAATGCATCTGCCAAGTCTTGTTCATTTATAAGCTCTCCTCTAGACGTATTTAAAATCAATACTCCATCTTTCATCTTATCTATATTTTCTTTACAAATAATATGATAATTGTCATCCTTTAATGGACAATGCAAACTTATAACATCAGATTGTTCAAATAATTCATCCATTGATACATATTCATAACCTTGGTTCATTAAGTCACGATTTTTTATTTTATCATACGCTATTACTTTCATACCTAATGCCTTAGCAATACTACCTATTACTTGACCATTTTTACCAAATCCTATTATCCCCATAGTCTTTCCGCTCAGTTCCATAGCAGAAGAGTTCCAAAATCCTAGCGTTCCTTCTGTTTGCCATGCATTTTCATGCATAACTCTATGACTATGTTTTCCTACGTGATTTGTTAACTCTAATAGTAATGCAAGAGCTAATTGTCCTATAGCATAATTACCAACATTTGGGACATGACAGACTAATATACCGACTTCTCTTGCATACTCCAAATCTATCATATTATCACCAGTAGATAATGTTCCTATCCATTTAATTTGTGTATTATCCATTACTTCTGCAGTAATAGGAGCTTTTGTAGTAAATACATACTCTGCATCTCCAATTCTTTCAATAGCTTCTTGTGGAGTAGTAGTTTCATCATAAACTACTACTGGCCCTATACTTTTAACTATCGAAAAATCTAAGTCTCCTGCGTCAAGTAATGTTCCGTCTAAAATTACTATTTTCATCTGTAGCCCTCCTAATATTTTAAATCCTGTTAAGTTAGCTCAAACATTCAACTTAACAGGTCCTGTTAATAAGATAAATTATTTTATCTTTATTATTTTATATTATAACATATTTTCAAAATATTTAAAGGGACATTTTAACATTTTTTAGCATAATAAAAAATTTACTATGCTTCAATATTTATAAATTCAAATTTTGTTACATCAAATATACCTCTTGAAGTAATTTTAATTTCTGGTATAACTGCAAGTGACATAAAACATAATGTCATTATAGGCTCCACATCTTTACTAATCAAAAATTCAGAATGTGCCATGTCGTGCAGATGAGTTAATTTTTCACTTACCCATTCACCATCTCTATCACTCATAATTCCTGCCACCACTAAAGGCATCTCACCTATAACTTTTCCATCATTTACTAACACTATTCCGCCATGTTGAGCGATTAATGATTTAACTGCAAGCTCCATATCATCGTCATTTACGCCTACTGCAATAATATTGTGTGAATCATGTGAAATTGAAATAGCTATTGCGCCTTTTTTCATACCATACCCAGCTAATAATCCTACGGCTACATTACCTGTATTATTATGTCTTTCAATAACTGCTATTTTTACAACGTCTTGACTTGGCTCATAGATAAATAAATTATCTTCATCTGTTGAAACCGGTACAATTACTTTTTCTGTAACTACTCCACCTGTTTTAATCTTTATAGCATATGCTTTAGTAGAATTAATTTTTAGTTTTAATTTTTCTTTTGAAAAATCTTTTACAGCAAATTTACTAAATACTGATGAAATGTCATGTTTTTTAACAGAGCCTTCATATTCTCCGTTACTTGCTTGTTGTTTTCCTTCAATAAACATATGAGTTACTTTAAAATCTTTTAAATCTTCAAATAATACTATATCAGCTCTAAGCCCTGGTGCTATGGCTCCTCTATCTGATAATCCATAACATTCTGCCGCATTTACCGTAGCCATTTGTATAGCCATTATTGGGTCTATGCCTTCTTCTACGCATATTCTTAAATGATTATCTAAGTGCCCTAAAGTTAAAATTGTTTTAGGCTGACAATCATCCGTACAAAGTAGAGCACGTCTACTATTTTCTTTGGTTAATCCTTTTAAAAGCACACGTAAGTCGTGGCATGCGGAACCTTGCCTTAATATTGCATACATACCTCTTGACATTCTCTCTTGCATATCTTGTACGGTTTCACATTCATGGTCTGTTTTTATTCTAGTAGCAGCATATGCATTAAGCTCTTTACCTGTAAGTGACGGAGAATGACCGTCTATAATTTTATTATGCTTTTTAGCAAGTAGGATTTTATCCATTACATTTTGTTGTGCAGCCACAACATTTGGATAATCCATAAATTCGCCTAATCCTAAAATATCATCATCTGCTATAATCTCCTCCATAACTTTTGCATCAACCACAGCACCTGCATCTTCCCAAGTAGTGGCTGGTACACAAGATGGTAACATCATTTT
>MDJN01000037.1 GCA_001995005.1 Candidatus Parepulonipiscium sp. PG-Nun2H_MBin03
TGCCGTTAACATTGAATTTATAGTTGTAGTACGTAAAATACTAAAATCTTCACCCAGCGGATTTTGAATTTGAAATACATCTCTTAATGTGCTTTCTGAACTAATATTTAATTTATCAAATACTTTAGGGCTTTCTATAGTATACGTATATGCCCCACATACCCCACACATTCTAAGAGCTTCTTTTATCCGAGATACTATTTTTTGTGTATTACTCTTACCCCCAATTGTCGGGCGTGCCCTCTCTAATGTAACCGGAATTTTATCATACCCATATATTCTCGCCACTTCTTCTGCAAGGTCTGCATCCATTGTTATGTCTGGTCTAAACGTAGGTATAGTAACATTATTATTTGTACTATCTACTATAAATTCCAATCTTGTAAATATTTCTTCCATCTGTAATTTTGATATATTCGTGCCTAAAAATTTATTTATCCATTCATAATCATAGCTAATAGTAATAGGTTTACGTTTATTAGGATATATATCTATTGTCCCCTTTAAAACTGCACCAGAGTCTGTCATGTTTATAAGTTGAGCAGCACGTTCTAATGCATCTGTTACGATATTCGGGTCAATCCCTTTTACGTATTTTTTAGAAGAATCACTCATAATGCCTAATTTCTTTGATGTATGTCTTATGCTTGTAGCATCAAAATTGGCACACTCAAATATTATATTTTTGGTCTCCTCCGTTACCTTAGTATCCTCACCTCCCATTACCCCTGCTATAGCAATTGGTTTAGTTTTATCTGCTATAACTAGCATAGTCTCGTCAAGCTCTATTGTATCTCCTAATAAAGTAGTAAGCGTTTCACCATTTTTTGCAGTTCTTACGTTAATTTGTTTATCAATCAATTTGTCATAATCAAATGCATGCATAGGTTGAGAAAATTCAATTAACATAAAATTTGTAATGTCCACTATATTATTTATTGGTCTTAATCCTGCAGATATCAGCTTATCTTGTAACCATTTTGGAGATGGTTTAACTTTTATATCTTTTATTATTCTAGCTGCATATCTACTACAAAGTTCTGTATTTTGTATATTAATCTCTAAGTTTCCTATATTCTCTGGTGCTTCTTTCACAGAAATCTCTGGATACTTAAACTTCATATCAAATGTAGCTGCCGCTTCTCGTGCTATGCCTAATATACCAAAGCAATCCGCTCTATTTGAAGTTATCTCATACTCAACCACTTGTTCACCTAATCCAAAATATGGCTTCACACTAGAACCTAATTCCATAGGTGTATTAAATATATAAATACCATTTTCAGGTGCATCTGTAAATTGTTCCTGAGTAAACCCAAGCTCTTCTACAGAGCATAACATTCCGTTTGATTCAACGCCTCTTAGCTTACCTTTTTTTATCTTTAAATCATTTGCTAATGTAGCTCCATCTAATGCTACAGGGACTACATCTCCAATAGCTACATTAGTTGCTGCAGTAACTATTTGCAAAGTTTTTTCTCCGATATCCACGCTTAACACTCTTAATCTATCAGCGTCTGGATGCTTATCTTCTGCTACAATCTTTCCCGCCACTACTTTAGTTATTTCCTCACCAGTTTCTTCAACTCTTTCAACTTTAGAGCCTGAAAGAGTCATTTTATCTATATAAGTTTTTATATCTACATCAATATCGACATATTCTTTTAACCAAGACATTGGTACTTTCATAAATTTTCTCCTAATCTATTATCTAATTTTTTGATGTCCTATACTCTAAAATTGAGTTAAAAATCTATAATCATTTTCGTAAAACAGTCTAAGGTCATTAATGTCATATTTTAACATAGTAAGCCTTTCCACTCCCATACCAAATGCAAATCCTTGATATTTTGTACTATCTATTCCTGCCATCTCCAGCACCTTAGGGTGCACCATCCCGCATCCTAATATTTCAATAAATCCTTCTTGTTTACATATAGAGCATCCTTTTCCTTTACACATAACACAAGTTACATCTACTTCTGCACTAGGCTCTGTAAATGGAAAATAATGTGGTCTGAATTTAACTTCTACTTTATCCCCAAAGAATTTCTTAGCAAATTCTGCTAATACTCCTTTTAAATCTCCAAATGTTATATCAGTATCAATTACCAATCCCTCTACCTGATGAAAAATAGGCGAATGAGTTGCATCCACCTCGTCTGCTCGATACACTTTCCCTGGTGCTATCATTCTAATAGGTAGTTTGCCTTGTTCCATAGTATGCACTTGTACAGGCGATGTAGCTGTTCTTAACATTGTATCTTGATTAATATAAAAGGTATCTTGTTCATCTCGTGCAGGATGATTTATCCCTAGATTTAATGCATCAAAGTTATAATATCCTGTTTCGACTTCACGCCCTGATACAATTTCATATCCCATACCAATAAAAATGTCACTAATCTCTTCTAGCGTTTTATCTAACGGATGTAAAGGAGCGTATACCATGTTTTTTGTTGGTAATGTAATATCTATTACTTCTTGCTCTAATTTTGAATTGACTTCTTGTTTTTCAAGAGTACTTTTTTTATCTCGTAAACTATTTTCTAGTATTTCTCTTACGTCATTTGCGATTTGTCCAATCTTTGGACGTTCTTCTTTGGATAAATCTTTCATACTACGTAGCATGCTAGTAAGTTGACCTTTTTTACCTAAGTAATTTACCCTTAATTCATCTAAGTTTTTTAAAGTATTCGCAGAGGTTATTTCATCTATTGCCATTTTCTTTAACTGCTCTAGTTTTTCTTTCACTATTTTTCTCCTCAATATACATATTTTCTGGTCTTCACAAATTAATGTTTTATTTTTTAATTCTACTATATTTTTGCCCCTTGTCAAGCTACCTAAACATGTCTTGCAAAAAAATGCATATAATGTTACACTAGATCCATATCAAAATCTCGTTAACTTAATAAGACCATAGCAAATTTAAGGAGGACAATAATGGACTTAAGCTTATATCTTGTCACCGATAGCACCTATCATGACGAAAATACGTTTTTAAATATAGTAGATGTCGCTTGTAAAAGTGGAGTAACCATAATTCAATTACGTGAAAAGGATAAAACTACTCGAGAGTATATGGATTTAGCCATAAAAGTTAAAAAGATAACAGATAAGTATAATCTGCCTTTAATAATTGATGATAGGGTTGACATTACTCTTGCAATTGATGCGGCAGGTGTTCACCTAGGTGCGATGGACATGCCTATTAATACAGCGAGAAAAATATTAGGTAAAAATAAGATTATCGGTGCTACCGCAAAAACAGTTGAAGCCTCTGTGTTAGCACAAAAGTTAGGTGCTGATTATTTAGGTGTTGGAGCTATATATCCAACAACGACTAAGGTAACAACAGTAATCACTAAAGTATCTACACTAAATGACATTTGTGACAATATTACTATCCCTGTTGTTGCAATAGGTGGCTTAAATGCAAGTAACACAGATATTTTAGACGGTACCAAAATATCCGGTATAGCAGTTGTATCTGCTATTATGAAATCTGATAATGTAGAGTTTGATACGCATAATTTATTAGAGATTTCTAAAAGCATTCAACTAAAAAATAATTAAGGAGTGACTTTATTGTGAAAAAAATACTTACTATAGCAGGTTCAGATTGCAGCGGCGGCGCTGGTATACAAGCAGATTTAAAAACAATCAGTGCACACAACTTATACGGTATGAGTGTAATAACAGCTATTACTGCCCAAAATACTATCGGTGTTTCTCAAATCCTAGATGTACCCACTGATATGATTTCGGCACAAATAGATGCAATATTTGAAGATATCAGACCCGATGCTGTTAAAATTGGTATGTTATCCAATATAAATATTATAAAAATCGTTGTAGATAAACTTAAACAATATAATGCAACTAATATAGTTGTAGACCCTGTTATGATATCAACTAGCGGTAGTAAGCTACTATCAGACGACGCTATTAATATGGTAATATCAGAGCTAATTCCTCTAGGCATGCTTATTACGCCTAATAAATTAGAAGCAGAAGTACTCTGTGGTTTTAGTGTGCAAAATGATGAAGATATGATAAAAAGTGCAAACAAAATACTTAGCTTAGGTGCTAAAAATGTGCTAATTAAAGGGGGGCATATAGGAGAGCTTGCAAATGACCTATTGGTAACTGATAATAATTCTATATGGTTTAAAGCTGATAGAATAAAAAATCCTAATACCCATGGCACAGGTTGTACATTATCTTCGGCAATAGCTTGTAATCTAGGCAAAGACCTCTCTTTAATGGATAGCGTCAATAATGCCAAAATGTATATTACAAAAGCAATAGAATATAAGTTAGATTTAGGTAGCGGCCAAGGTCCTCTTTGGCATAATGTATAATCATTTAGTACTAGTATAAGGAGCTTAAATATAATGAATAATATGCCTCAACAATTTAAAAATAGCAGTGGTAATAATCTTTTTGGATATCCTGCTGAAGAAATGAACAAAGCATTCTCTTATTATAAAACTTGCATGGAAACCGGAAATACCAAAGTGGCTGCTGAAATATTGACACATATAGAAGCCGGTATTAATATAGAAAAATTAGTATATCATGTGTATGAATTTTATAACGTAATATTAAACAATTTAAATTTAGATATCCCTAGGAACGATTTAACTCAAATAGTGTGGGATTTATACTCATATTATTTAGACGTACCTAAGTCCACGTTGCAACAACAAGTTAACAATTTCCATCAGACGTGTGATAGTATGTGGAAAGAAATTGTACCAGACGAAGATAATGTTACTGAACAACAACTAGATACTTGGTATTCTAGTCTTGTATTTCCAAACCAAGCTCCACCCACTTTGATGAATAATTTATCTCGTGCATACAAAATATTTCCATTGATATTAGCTCAATCAAATAACCGTAAAAATATACTTGATTTTGGTGGGCAAACTGCAGAAGCTCTTAGTATAATAGCACACAACATGCCAAATTCAACTTGTAGTTTAGTTGAAGGGGATGAGAGCGTTATGAACTATGCAAAATGGCGAAATGATATTGCAGGCATAAAAAATATGAATTACTATAATAGTAATCAATTTGTCAAAGATATTTCTATGCACAAAGGTAAGTTTGATTTTTGCATTTGCACAGAAGTCTTAGAACATGTATATGATCCACCAGGGTTGGTAAAATTTTTAGCAGAATTACTAGAGCCTAATAGTATTCTATTTATAACAACTTCTTTTGGGTTATATCCGCATCTTTCTCATTTAAAACAAAATGTGAAATATGCCGGCCATGAAGACCAGATAATGCAGAGCTGTGGATTTATGCCAGTTCAGGTAAACTTTTCTATTCCTATGATGAGTTCTATGAGAGTTTATGTAAAGGTATAATATATAAAGGTATAAATCGAAATTTTCAATACAATAAAAGGCTTGGGTATGCTGTTCAATACAGACTGCAATATCCAAGCCTTTCTTAATTGGGGGTCATTTTTATACCCTTGTTATTATATAAACCATATAAACAACATAACTTACTAAGAAAATTCCACCTTCTATTCGCCCTATTTTTCTACCTGTTAATGCAAATATAAAAGCTGTAAAAATCGCAATAATCATAATAACCATATCAGTTAATACTTCATTTGTAACTGGTATAGGATTTATAATAGTTGATATGCCTAGTATCAAAAATATGTTAAATATACTAGAACCTATTACATTTCCTAAGGCAATATCACTCTCTCCTTTTCTTGCAGCTACAACACTTGTTACAAGCTCTGGTAAAGATGTACCTATAGCCACTATAGTAAGACCTACCAATCCTTCCGTCATACCCCAAGTATACGCTATTTCTGTCGCTCCATCAACTACCCATTGCCCACCTAATACAATTCCTGCAACTCCACCAATAGAAAATATTATACTCTTATTCATAGGCATAGTTTCTATTTCCTCTTCAGGCTCGCTATTTTTTCTTGCTTGTATCGCTACTTCTGCTAAATAATATACAAATATCAAAAAGAACATTAATAATATTACGCCATCAGCTCTACCTATATAATTTGTTGTTTGTCCTTGCATTAATACATCTAGCCCTAGTATAAATAGAACTATTGCGGCTAATAGAGTAAATGGTAATTCTTTCATTAAAATAGTTGTCTTTACATTTAGTGGCAAAATAACTGCTGCAGTACCCACGACCACTAAAATATTAAATATATTTGAGCCTATTACATTTCCGACAGCAATAGCATTTCTGCCATCAAGTGCCGAAGTTATACTTACTGCAAGCTCTGGTGCACTCGTCCCAAATGCAACTATCGTAAGACCTATTACTAACGTAGGAACTCTAAGACTTGCAGCAATAGAAGATGCTCCTTCTACAAAAAAATCTGCACCTTTAATCAAAAATAAAAAACCTATTAACAAAATAAAATATTCCATTGTATACTCCTTAAACAAAATTGAACATTTCACGGAGAAAGAGGGATTCGAACCCTCGCACCACTCACATGACCTACTCCCTTTCCAGGGGAGCCCCTTCGACCTCTTGGGTATTTCTCCAAATCTCACTTAGTCTATCAGATTAAAACCTACAATGTCAAGTAGTCTTTATCGTTTGTTTTACAAAATAAGCTAATAATCCATATATTATAGAACTTATATATACAAATAAAATCCTTATAATATAAAAATCCCCTACATTATATACCAAATTTGTTTCCATATATTCGTTTATTAAAAATAAAAACAGACAGTGGCTTAGATATATATCAAATGTAATATTATCTAGTAAGTCTATTATACAACTCTTAACGTGTCTCCCAATTAATAGTACAAATATAATCGCACTAATACAATATGCTATATGAAATTGATTGGTGTAT
The DNA here is from genome assembly GCA_001995005.1 of Candidatus Parepulonipiscium sp. PG-Nun2H_MBin03. Classification (GTDB taxonomy): domain Bacteria; phylum Bacillota; class Clostridia; order Lachnospirales; family Cellulosilyticaceae; genus Epulonipiscioides. The sequence goes on from MDJN01000037.1 coordinate 6,884, forward strand.
AATATTTTATTATCTAATACATAAAGATTATAAGCCATATACATCTGAATTGATAAAATTATAACAAAACTTATAGCGATGTGTTTGCTATAGATTTCAATATATTTTTTAAATGTTGTATAATTGACCCCTATTACAGCTCCTATAGTCCAAAAAATAAGATATGCCGGTATCCTATTCATAAATGGAATTGTAAAATCTTTTACAAAAAGAGTTATAATTAAGGATACTCCAATTAAGAACCACGGATTTAACACCCGATATATTTTTTGCCACAAAGGCATAAATATATAAAACTGGACTATTATAATTATAAAATAAAAAGGTGCCACTAATTTTCCGTCTAATATATAGTTGATTAAATCACTAATTTTGCAGGCAAAATATTCTCTGTCACAAAAATAGATATAGTATACGACATTCCATAATACATATGGTATTAAAATAGTTTTTACTCGGCGTATATAATATTTTTTATAATTAGTTATTTCAGGTTGTAAAAAAAATTTTAGTGAACTCAGTAGCACAAATCCTTGGACGACAAATGCACTTAGTCTCCAAGGAAACATCACCATCAGATATTGCCAACTGCTTGTATCTAGTTTAGTTATAGGTTCACTAGATACATGGATAAATACTACTAGCATAGCAAAAACTACATTAGCAAATGTAATTTCTGTTCTTTTCACTAAAATTCTCCTTCCCCAATAGATTATATTAAAACGAATTTAGATATTTTTTAACTTTTTCTAATAACGATAATTCTTTTACATCTTGCTCAGGATACAACCAAACTGATTGCAACACTGCAGTATCCAATACAACATCTAACCTAGCCGCTTGCAAGTCTTTATCAACAGGTGCAATTAATTCATCAGGTTTTGTAATACTAAATTTCACCGTATCAACCTCTTCGCTTGTAAGTGGCATAACCACCTGCTCTTTAGATACCAATTTCACCTGCTCTTTTCGTCCGTCTACAACGTTTATATTCTCCATTACTTGATCTGTATCTATTAATGTATACATCTTATAATTATTAAACCCATGTTGTATCATCTTTTGTACATCTGTATACTTTTTAGATTTAGCACTGCTACCAAAATTGCCTAATGCCACTCCTATTAAAGTCATATCATCTTGTTTAGCAGAGCCCACAAAGCAGTGTCCAGCCTTTGAAGTATATCCTGTTTTAACTCCGTTTGCACCTTCTACCATATGCAAAAATCTATTCTTACTCTGCAAATCATGCCTTCTTGACCCTTCTAACGGTTCTGTTGGAATAGATATATTTGGTGTATTAATAATCTCTATAAACTTAGGATTTTCAAGTGCATATGCTGTAATCAAAGCTAAATCATATGGTGTTGAATAATGTTGATCCCCGTCCAATCCATTAGGCGTTTCAAATTTAGTATTAGTAGCACCTAAATCTATCGCTTTTTGTGTCATCATATCACAAAATGCCTCAACACTTCCCCCTACATGTTCTGCTATTGCTATTGCAGTGTCATTGTGTGATTCTAACATTAGAGAATATAATAAATCTCCTAGCCTTTGTTTCTCACCTGTTTGTAACTTTAAATCTACTGGAGGTGCCTTTGCAGCTGTAGCTGATACTGTTACAACATCTTCTAATTTACCATTTTCTAAGGCAACTATCGCTGTCATAATTTTTGTGGTACTAGCCATTGGTAATTTGTCATACTCATTTACTCCGTGCAAAACTCGCATACTCTCTTGTTCTACTAAAACGGCTCCCTTTGCACCTAATGTGCCTACTTTAGCCATTACAGGAACTGTACTCATTATTAAACTCATCAGTATAATTAATAACTTCATATTCTCATCCTTTTTTACTTTTATAATTCCACACTTTGAGTGATTTATACATGATTTTTCTCATATATTAAATTAATCTTATATTTAAGTTGAGCTATGTTCACACATAAAACACCATGACCATATATTATAACATGACCATATATTGTAAATAGATACTTTATTGTATATTTTGACTAACTATGTTATAATTTAAATATTAATTAAGATAATTTAACCATTATAAGATAATTTAAATATTATTAGTTAATCTACTATTTTAGGGAGGGATTAGTATGAGGTTAGTACCCGTCAATACGTTAAGGCCAGGCCTTGAATTAGGAGAAGATATTTATGACCAGTCAGCTATCAAATTATTACGCAAAGGCTATGTATTAACTCCTACAAATATCGAAAGTTTACAAAATACACATATATTTTCTATCTATATAAAAGATCAGTATTGCTTTGATGATACCATTCCATACACATCAAAAGCAAGAGATATGGCTGTGATTATAAAGGACTTAATCGAAATAACTAATATAATATCCGCAGGAAATGGAAATTCTAGACTATTACAAAGAGTAATAGAAATAGTAAGCCAAATTATCGAGGTATTAGGTACTCAATATTACTCATCTAAAATTGAATACGAAGCTTGTAAAGTTCCTATGCATGGGTTTGAAGGTTCAACTCTTTATATAGCCATGATGAGTTGTTTATTAGGAATTAAAATGAACCTTAATAGAACTAGTTTAATTGATTTATTTCTAGGAATTTTACTAAGAGACATTGCTGTATTAAGCCCAAATATACATCTTAATCCAAACGATTTTAAGATGCATCCATTAAGAGGTTATTTATATTTAAAGCAAAATTATAGTTTGCCTTATCCAGTACTACAAATAATCTTACAACATCAAGAGCTGTATAACGGAAGTGGATATCCATATGCATTAAAAGGAGATAAAATTTGTGTAGGAGCAAGAATACAAACAATAATAGAACATTTCTATCAAATAACAGAAGAATATCTAAACTTAAATAGATTAACAAGCGAACACGGTATGTGCTGGATTAAACCTGTAGAAGAAAGCATTAATAATAATATAAAGTATCTTGATCCACAGATATTAGAAGTTTTTATGGGCAA
>MDJN01000038.1 GCA_001995005.1 Candidatus Parepulonipiscium sp. PG-Nun2H_MBin03
AGTGGCAGGTACACCCACAGATGTAATCAAAACTATACCAACTAATAAACATCCGCCTAGCAATTCATTCTTAATTTTAGGACGTAAAAACTCTTCTGTATTTGAAATTAATTTTCCTATTTTATATATAGGATGAGGTATTTTTTCAGGATCACCGAATATTATATCTAACATAAAGGCTATTAATACAATACTTACTATACGCATAATTTTCTCCTTAGATTTTTAAAAGTTCATTTGAGTTAAAATTTTCTTTTTTACATCATTAACAAATTGTTGCATATTTACATTATACAATAATTGAGCCCTATTGACAATTATTTTCTTACATTAATATACTTGTCCTGCTAATATTTGTATAGTTATTTACAATTCACTTTAAATATGATATTATATGTAATAAAACATAATAGTTAATAATATCTGATGTTATTTAACAACAATTACACTATGAGAGGGGTATACTTTATGTATAAAAAACAAGTAATACAAAATGAATATATTGATTTAGCGCTTACTGACATTCCTAGTTTTGAATCTTCACATCCATCCTATTCTCCAAGTAGAGAGTATGTTAAACAATACTTTAAACAGCATCAAAAAGATAATATGGCTATACTATATTTTGATATCTCAAACTTTAAGTCTATTAACGACTCATTTGGTAGAGAATATGGAGATATCATTTTAAAACAAGTTTCGAAAAGAATAAAGGACATACAATTTGATAAGTTTATGATTTCAAGATTATTAGCAGACGAATTTTTAATATTAGTTGAAAATCTTGAAACTCCTGATAATATCCATGATTTCTTAAACCTTTTATCAGAAGCATTTGAATTACCTTTTAATATCCTAGAGACAAACTTTGGCCTATCATATAATGTAGGTGTGGCAATGTATCCAGAAGATGATTATGACTTTGATAATTTATTTAACTATGCTGATATTGCGATGCATAAGGCAAAAAATGAAGAAACTCGCAAAGTTGAGTTTTATCACCCTGACTTTAAAGATCGTATACTACAAAAATTATATATGGAAAGCGAACTAAGAAACGGACTAAAAAACCAGGAATTTTGTCTGTTTTATCAACCTCAAGTTGATGTTCAAGATAATACTCTACTAGGCTTTGAGGCACTGATAAGATGGATTAAACCAGACGGACGTGTTATTCCTCCTTTTCATTTTATAACTAGTGCAGAAGAAACTGGGCTTATGGTACCAATGGGTAACTGGGTATTTGAAGAGGCATGTAATTTTGTAAATCGGCTCGAACATAAAGGATATAGTAAATTGTGCGTATCTGTAAATATATCAGCAGTACAAATAGCAGATGATAATTTTGTAGACATTATAAAACAAATAGTTGATAGCACTCAGGTTGATACATCTAAATTGCAAATTGAAATAACCGAGAGCGTTTTAATGAAAAATATGAAAGCTACTACAGCAAAAATACTTGAACTGCAACATATGGGCTTTATAATTGCATTAGATGACTTTGGTATAGGGTACTCCTCTCTTAGTTATCTGCGACAATTACCTATTGATGTGTTAAAACTAGATAAATCTTTCATAGACGATATTAATCAAGAACGCAAAAACCTTGTGGGTGCTATGATTAATTTAGGTCACGAATTGGAACTTGACATTATTGCTGAAGGTATTGAAGAGTTTCATCAACTTGAATACTTAAGGCAGTATAATTGCGATTTTTTACAAGGTTATCTTATTAGTAAGCCAATTCCTGAAGAGGAAGTATTCCAATTTTTAGAAAAATATGCATAGATATTATAGAAGAAAACTAACATTCAGTGGTGGGGTTCTAACCCCACCACTGAATGTTGGTTGCCTTAATCTGAAAAGATTACTTGCCCTTTATCTCACCGCCTAAGAGGCGGGAGTATTAGAGCAAGTTCTTTCAGATAAAATAATGCTTATATCCCATTGCGTTTTATGCGAGATATAAGCATTATTATCTATGATTTTCTTTTTTTAACTAACTTCGTAAATTCTTCCCATACAATAGGCCTAGAGAAGTAATATCCTTGAATTAGACCGTATTTTTTTAGCTTATCAAATTGTTCTTTAGTTTCCACCCCTTCTATAATCATTTGCATATTTAACGCTTTAGATATGCGTTCCATTCCATCTATAATAGCATATTCTTTTTGAGTGGCATCATCAACGAATAGTTTATCTATTTTTACTATATCTAAGCTGTATTCCTTAAGATAACTAAACGAAGAATATCCTGTTCCGAAGTCATCCAACGCAACAACAATACCAGCTTTTTGCAACGCTCCTATCCTATCATGCACAAGTTCCTTTTCTGCTACCAAAATTGATTCGGTAATCTCAAAACAAATATGAGCAGTATCAATCTCATAATAATTTAATATTTTCATTGCATTTTCTACAAAGTCTGCTTGCATTATTTGTACTGGAGAAACATTAATAGAAATTTGCATGTCATATCCCTCTTTAAGCAAATTACATAGATCTTTTGCAACTCTTTCTATAACCCAATAGCCAAGCTCTATAATTATGCCTGTGTCTTCTGCAATAGAAATAAACTCATTAGGAGGAATAAATCCTAGTTCTTGACTATTCCATCTTATCAACGCCTCTGCCTTACGTATATTTTTAAATTTATCTATAATCGGTTGATAATACAATACAAATTCATCAGTTTCTATAGCTTTGCCTAAATATTCCTTAATACGCTCATGCGTATTGTATATAGAATAAACATCTAAATTGAATAATAACAATCCAGTATTATCTAACTCCTTAGAATATTTTAGCATGACATGTAGCTTATTTATCATCTCTTCTTCACTTACCGTGTATAGTGGATTTATAATTCCTACTGCATTAAAGGATATATTAATACTCGGTTTATCTGGGTATGTTAAAGATTTAGAGATTAAAGGCAAAATTTCATTATCATAAAATTGCGTCGGAGTTGTCGTCAGACTTTGGCTTTCTATCATTATTATAAATTCATCTGATATATATCTTATAACAACAGCTTCCAATTCTGCAGTTATTGCTGTCAGCTTTACTGCCAAATTCATTAACACATAATCTGCTACGTTATCACCAAATTTTTCATTGATTTCTCTAAGCTGTTTAACATTTATTAAAATAGTTATAAATTCTTTATTAGTCTTTGCAAATTGTTTATAATATGTTTTTAACATTTTTCTATTTGGCAATCCTGTTAGCTCATCATTATATATTAAGTATTTAAAATGTTTAGGTATATTTTGTTCTACAAATTTGGCTATAACACTTACTTTGCTCACACTTAGTTTATACTCTGGGTAATTTTCTCCTAATTCTTCTATTAAATTCACAAGGCTCTGTATAGCCTTAAATATCGGCATCACAGCTACCAATCCAGCTACTATAAGTATACCAGCTAAAGTAATAGTTAACATCAAAACTCTAGTAATAATATGACTTCGATTATATTCTATATACTCTTCATAATTTATAGCATTTATTTTGGATAATAAAGTAACTTTACTATAATCGTTTTCATACGTTAAAATACTTAATTCAGTGTTTGGATACATTGTAGATATATCTAAATTTTTGGTGTTTAGAGTTAATTTTTTATTATTAAAATAAAATTCTATAATATTATCATGTTGAATCATAATATCTAATTCTGATACTTTATAAATCTGTCTTATATTGTTAACAACATCATCTAGTTCAAGATTAATTAATATAGCCCCTAAAGGCTGATTAGTCTCTGAATCAATTATAAATTTTACTACGCTAACGGTCAGCTCCTCTCCTATATAATTTTTATACACAGGTGTCACAATAGCACTATCTTCATAAATCATCTCTGCTCCAAACCATGGTCTATCATATATATTGTAATTTTCTACAAACATATCATCTGAGACAATAAATTCATTTGCTATACTCACAACAGAAATGGAACGAATATAATTTATATTAAGTACTGGTATAAAATTATTTATATTGTCAGTTATTTTACTAATTGTTTCACTGTCATATTCCCCTGTACTTATTTCTTCTAATGTTTCTATTATGTGCATATTCTGAGATAAAATCATTGCTGTATCTTTTAATAAATCTATGTCATCTAAAAAATTTTTCTCTATAGTTTCAAGTTGCATTTGTGAGAGAAATTCTATAGTGCTTTTGTCTATGGAGTCTATGGTCGTACTTGTCATATAAATTGTTAAGATACAGAACATTATCCAAAAAACAATCCATTTTTTACTAAATATTTTAATTTTCATTTTGGGCTCCCCTTATAATATATTTTTTAACTGCATTCAACTTTTTTATGTAGATAAATATTTTTTATGACTTATGTTACCTAAATTATATACCATCTTATAATATTTTTCAATAGTATATCATACTTTATTACACAAACTTGCAAAAGTATTCTTTTTGGAATTAACTTGACATATTTGTACCATTTAATGCATATTGACATAATCATTACGCATATAGTATACTTATTAAGAAATCATTAAAAACAAAATATACCTATTAATATGTTATATTTGGTAATGCATAAAATGGTTTTAGTTAGTGTATAATAACCTTATCAATTTATTTGTATAACAAAAGGGGAGGATATCAAATGTTATATGATGTACCTGATAATCAAGTATATCGCATTATTGCTGCACCAAATGTGGCTCTATTAAATGCAATAGGAATTTTCAAGGGGCAAGAAGTACTGAAAAAAGCCACCTATAAACATGGTGGACCAGTCTTAGTAGAGATAGAGTCAAGAGAGGTTGCAATAGGAAAAGATTTCGCAACTCAAATAACCGTAGAAAAATCTAATTAATATTATAAAAGACAGGTGGGGGTGTATCATGGATTGTCATAATGTCAATGATTTAGCAGATGACAAAAAAATAGCAGAGTTTGATAATAAGATTTTATTAGTCGGAAACCCAAATGTAGGTAAATCAGTAATTTTTACCGCACTAACTGGTGTGCATGTTGTGAGTGCCAATTATGCAGGTACCACAGTTAGTTATACTAAAGCCAAAATGGTTCTAGCAGATAAGGAATATAATGTAATTGATGTTCCAGGTATTTATTCATTAGAAGTTGCATCTGAGGCTGAGTTAGTTGCAGTTAAATTTGTACAATCTAATCCTACTGCAGTTATTTGTGTGCTAGACGCAACCAATTTAACCAGAAATTTAAATTTAGCTCTAGAACTTATGAAGTTTGAAATACCGATAATATTTGCTCTTAATTTAGCGGATGTTGCAGAAAGAAAGGGGATAAATATTTCGACGCAGATACTTTCTGCAGAACTTGGTGCCCCAGTTATAAAAACAGTAGCTGTAAAAGGAGAGGGGATAAACTCACTCAAAGAACAGCTTATCCATATACTAGAAAATTCATCTGATGAATGTGTCAATTGCAACGGATGCTCATCAAACTCTAATGAGGAGAAAGAGTCGTTATCTCCATCAGAAATCTGGGAGAAATCAAGACATATAACAAAAAAATGTGTTACGCATACAGGTGAAAAATTAGAATTTATTGACAGAATTGGCCAAAAGATGATCCAACCTATGCCAGGAATACCAATAGCTTTATTAGTGGCTATTGTGACTCTTGGACTTATAGTAGGAGGAGGAAAAGCACTTAGAGTAGTTTTATTTTTACCGTTAGTAAATGGTATGATAGTACCATTTTTTGAAAC
>MDJN01000039.1 GCA_001995005.1 Candidatus Parepulonipiscium sp. PG-Nun2H_MBin03
ATAATAAGAATAGATAAATGTAAAAAAGAGCAAAAATTGTTAGGGGGAAATTAAATTGAATCATAAAATTAGAGTAGTTATAGCAGATGATAGTAGAGATATGGTGGAAATCCTTACGGAGTTCCTTAATAAACAAGGGGATATGGAAGTAGTAGGTACGGCAAATGATGGTAATGAGGCTTGTAATGTAGTTATGAGTTGTGAACCAGATGTGTTAATTCTTGATGTAATTATGCCGATTCTGGATGGTATTAGTGTTCTTGAAAAATTAAGAGAAGCTCCTATGAGCAAAAAACCAGTTATTATTATGCTTTCGGCTGTTGGCCAAGATAAAATCACTGGTAGAGCATTAGCTTTAGGTGCAGAATACTATATTATTAAACCGTTTGATATGGATGCACTAAGTGTACGTATTAGACAATTAATCAATACTCAAGATACATTTAAAATGGCTACAACTCAGAATATAATGCATAAAGATGCTGTTCCAACACAACCAAAGCCTGTTATAACTAAGCATACATTAGAAACAGAAGTAACTAGCGTAATCCATGAAATTGGAATACCAGCACATATTAAGGGGTATCAGTACTTACGTGATGCAATTATTATGGCTATTAATAACATGGATATTTTAAATTCGATTACTAAACAATTATATCCATCTATTGCAAAAAGATACAACACTACGCCTAGCCGTGTGGAGCGTGCAATTCGTCATGCGATAGAAGTAGCTTGGAGCCGTGGAAAAATGGATACTATTGATAAATTATTTGGATATACAGTAAATAACGGCAAGGGCAAACCTACAAACTCTGAGTTTATTGCCTTGATTGCTGATAAGTTAAGACTTGAGATGCAAGTATCATAAATTTATTATAAAAGCGAGAGATTTCATATTTTCGCTTTTTTTTGTGTTCATAAAAATGCGTTTTGTAGCATAAATATAAAATAGCCTTGTCCATATAACTTTTTATAGTATAAAAAACTTAAAACACGCCCACACTAGCTATTATATAAATCTAATTGTTTAGGAGGGAGCGTATGGCAGGAGCTGGCATAGTTGCAATTTTATCTGGATTGATGATGAGTGTACAAGGAGTATTTAATACTAATTTGAAAAATGCCGCAGGGGCATGGTTTACCAATACACTAACACATGGAGTGGGATTTTTACTATCTTTACTGATTTTATGGTGTGTTCGGGATACTGATGTTATAGGGCTTAGGGCTGTGAACAAATTTTATCTATTAGGAGGAGTTCTAGGTGTAGGTATAGTTTATACCGTAATAGTTTCGATAACAAAAATGGGGCCGGCAAAAGCAACGATGGTTATATTGATTACGCAGATGACAGCTTCGTATATTATACAGTTATTTGGGCTGTTTGGAATGGAAAGAGCAAGTTTTAGTTTTTCGAAAGTATTAGGCATAGGCCTTATGTTAGCAGGTATAGTAGTATTTCAACGCTAGTAAAGAGGTGTATACATGGATAAATATATCGTCGTAGATATAGAGTCAACAGGGGTAAAATTGAGTGAGGATGAGATTATCGAAATTGGTGCCGTTTATATTGAAAATGGCACTCCTAAAGATAAATTTAATACACTTATCAAACCTACCACTCCTATTTCTCAAAATATTACTAATATAACAGGGATTTCAAATGAAATGGTTAAGTATGCGTATGGAGTAGATGCGGTATTACCCAAATTTATTACCTTTACAAGGGGGTGCCCCCTAGTTGGGCATAATATTAATATTTTTGATTATAGATTGCTGAAAATCCATGCCAATAAGTTAAACTTAGCATTTAATTGTAAGCTTGTAGATACATTGGTAATAGCAAGAAAAGTGTTAGATATTTTACCTAGTCGTAAACTTGGTGACCTATGTGAGTTCTATAACATTAAGTTAGTTAATGCACATAGGGCTTATGACGATGCCTATGCAACATATGAATTATTTGTAAAGTTAGAGCAACAATTTGGCTTGGTGAACCCTGAATTATTTATTCCGCAACAAATTGAGTTTAAGGCTCCCAAAATTGAGCCTATTACCTCAAAGCAAATTGCATATTTAGAAAGCTTATGTAAAAAATATAATATAAGCCCTGAAAAAGATATTGCTACTATGTCAAAATCTGAGGGTAGCCGAAACATTGATAAAATAATAAGCAAATATGGAAGGTGATAACTTGAATTTAAAAGAAGGATTTTTTGAAGGGGTAAATGGATTATCGCTATTTTATTTGAGTGACATACCTCGGTCTGCTAAGGCTATCATCATAATTTCTCATGGATTTATGGAGCATTCGGGAAGATATGTTGAGTTTGCACAGCAGTTAGTATCGAATGGGTATGGTGTCTGCATACTGGACCATAGAGGTAACGGTCGATCAGCTGGTATAAAAGGCGATGTAGATGATTTTTTTGATTATGTTTCAGATATGAAGTACTTAGTAACACAACTGGAGAAGTATAATACTCCTATTTTTACTTACGGTCATTCAATGGGCGGCCTAATTACTTTTTTGTATGGGCTAAAGTACCCTAGTGACTTAGGAGGGCAAATTTATTCTTCGCCAGCACTAGCTCCACCAAAAGTTTATAATTATTTTCCTAGTGGATTTTCTCAATTATTAGGTGAGAATTTCCCTACGTTCAAAATTAAGCGTGGTGGCGTAAATGTGGCTGTAAAAAGTCGTGATTATAAGCGATTATTTAGGGAAGATAAGTTGGTTAATGGATATGCTACAGCTAGATTTTTTGATCAGTTTTTGAGAAAAGGCATGTTATATGCTAAGGACAATGCACCTAATTATGAGGTGTCGTCTTTATTTTTGATGGCTGAGAAAGATTATGTTATTCCTCTGCAGGATAATACGGCCGTCATAAATAATATTCCTGGATTTAATAAGACAATTAAGCTTTATCCGAACTGTATGCATGATTTATTACATGACGATAGCAAAAATGTTGAGCAAGTAATTGCCGATGTGTTAGAGTGGATTAAGAAGGAGGCGTAACGGCCTCTTTTTTGCATGAAAAAAAGACTGCAGATTTCTCCACAGTCTTATATATTAAGCAATAACAGCATCTACTATTTCAATACCCTCAATGTCCTCGTTAAGAGCGCCTTCTTGTTCAGCAATAATCATAGTACAAACAGCATCGCCAGTAACATTTACAGCCGTACGAGTCATATCAAGTATTCTATCAATACCCATAATAATACCAATACCTTCTAAAGGTAATCCAACTGAAGCAAATACCATTGATAGAGTGATAAGACCAACACCAGGAACACCAGCTGTACCGATAGAAGCCATAGTTGCAGTGAAAATTACAGTTAGAAGTTCAGCAATACCAAGTTCCATGCCAAAAGCTTGAGCAGTGAAGATAACTGCTACACCTTGCATAATCGCAGTACCATCCATATTAATAGTAGCTCCTAGAGGTACTGTAAATGAAGAAATACGTTTGGAAACGCCCAGTTTTGTGCTAAGTGTTTCGATAGATAATGGAATTGTTGTATTTGAACTTGCTGTAGAGAACGCAAACACCATTACTGTAGAAAACTTTTTCAAGAAATTCATTGGTTTTGTTGTTGAGAAAAGTTTTAATAAAACCATATATACAATCAAACATTGAATTGCTAGAACTAAGAACACTGTTCCCATATATTTTAACATTGGAATAAATGCTCCAAAACTTTGTCCTACACTTCCCCTACATTTAACTACAAAAGTATCTTCTTTTAAAGTATTATGATAAAGTTTTGTAATTTCTGACCCAAATATGGAGC
>MDJN01000040.1 GCA_001995005.1 Candidatus Parepulonipiscium sp. PG-Nun2H_MBin03
GTCTGCTGACAAATTAATTTTATACTCATTTCTACCTTGCGGTAGTTGAATCGACTGGTCTTAATTCTTGATACTATTTTATTTTCAATATTCAACTATCAGCATTTTGTGATGTCTTTTGACAATGTTTTCCTCGCTGACTTGTCTTATTATGCACTAAGTCATTTAATAAGTCAACCCTTTTTTTGAACTTTTTTATTTTTTCTATTATTCGTGTAGTATCTAAGTATAATTTAGCATACTACACATCTGATAGTTCTAGCAATATATCATTTTCTAAATCAGTATCATACATATTATTTTGTATCTTTATTTTCCCGTGGTTTTCATATGAATTATTTTTAGGTAATCTCATCGAAAAACAAGTATTTTCATTTTCACTTTTCACGCTAAGTTCACCATTATGCATTTTTACAACTATATTAGATAAATATAGCCCTATCCCTATCCCTTCATTTCGCCTAGTTAATATTTGGTCCACTTGCATAAAAGGTTCAAATATATTCTCTAGTATAGGCTCTGGTATTGTACGGCCAAAATTTATTATTGAAATTACTATAAATTCCTCATCTTCATCTAAAATTATGTTCAGATTTCCATCGGGATTACTATGTTTTACTGCATTTGATAATATATTTAAAATAACTTTTTTGATATAGTATAAATCACAGATTATTTCATCTACATTTAGATTGTTTTCAATATTTATAGTAAGATTTTTAAACTGTTGTTTTCCTGTTATATGATCAGAAATTTGATATATCAAACCTACTATATTGCAACGTGAACACTTTATCTGATATTTTCCGTTTGTAAGTTCAACCATACTAATCAAATTATTTACCAATCTAGTTAACCTATTTAAATTTTTCTTAAGCCTTAGATAATTTGAGTAAGAAATGTCTTCTTTAATTAGCATACTAGTAGATTGCACAAGGGCTAGCGGAGTTCGTAATTCATGAGATATTACAGATAAAAAGTTAGTATATATCCTCTCTACTTCCTGCTCTTTATCCTTTGCTAGTTGTTTTCTAAAATACTCAGTGTGTTCAGTAATATCTTCTGCAGTTACAAAAGTAGTGTCTGTATCTTTATATTGTTTAAACTGCCACTGAATCCACCTATATCCGTGTGTTTTATGCTTTGTCCTAGACGTTATAGTATATTTATTATTGTTTTGAGATTTGAATTGTTCTTGAGCTTTAATATTTTCTAAATCCTCTGGATGTGCAAATTCTTTCCAGTTCTTGCTCACTATCTCCTCCACTTCCCAGCCTAATATACTTTTCACAGTAGGCGTTACAAATAAATACATTCCTTTCTTATTGACAACTGCACTAAAATCTACTTCTAGCTTAGTATTTGCCACTATTTTATCTAAGTTATAATTTTCCACACCATATTTAGATACATTAATCTTTATTTTATTAAAGTCTAATATAGTAGATTTTTTATGCTCATTAGGTGTTGTACATTTATAGTTTTTATCCGAATTTTCTTCTATACTCAACATTAAACAATATGCTAGATCGTCATGCCACATAATTTTATCTATAATAACTTTAGCTCTATAACTCTTATCACCGACAGACTGCAATATAATATTTTTAACTCGTCCAAAATCTATACCATCAATATTTAAGTATTTTCCTAGCGGTTGACCTACATCCCACTGTACCTTTTCTAAGAGTGCATTATTTGCATAGACTATTTTATTTTCAAAATTTATAAGACAGATGCATTCTATTATACTTTCAAAAATTCTGTTCATCTATATTCTCTCCTTGATTATTTATTAATTTAATAATTTAATAATTTAATATTTTACATACAATAAGCTTTTTAGACATAACGCTTCAATTGTCGAAAAAAATTAAACCTAGTATATTAGAGTATTGACATTGTATTCTAATTTATGTACTTACATTTAGCTAAATTTGAGGCATACAACACTAGCTGTTACTAAGTGCTTACACCTCATTAAAATCTCAATCATCTATGTTTTATATACTTTTCTAATTATACTATTTTTATCTTAGTTTTTCAATAGATACACAAAAATTGATATATTTTGCATAAAAGTTTATATTTACGAAGTCGCAAACTTTTTTAGACGTTCTTTTACCTTTTTCTCGCCCAATATCTGCATTATGACAAACAAATCTGGTGTATTTGTTCTATGTGTCAACGCCACTCTAATCACCGTAGCAACATCCGAAACCATTCCTTTATACGCATCTTTATTATTTTTATATTCTTTACGATTTGCACAGTATCCTATGCCGATTGCAAAGTCTTTCAGGTGATTAAACCACTCTTCTTGATTAGCAAAATTATGATTATATACCTTTATATATTTTGTCAAAATCTCTATTTCCTTTTCATTGGCTAACGCATTTTCTTGCTCAGTGTCGAAAAACTCATCAAATAAATATACAATTTTGTCTTTAACATCTGACCATTTTGCAAAATCTTTTCGTGGCTTTGCTGTTCCTTTATCAATGCCAAAAAACATCTTTATTCCTTTTTCATTTTGCGTCACCAAATCATACATTTGTGGGTCATACTGTTTTGCCCACTTTGTATATAAGTCATACATTTCATCTGCAGACATTTTTGAGATTATTTCTTTACTTACGTCTTCTAATTTTACTATGTCAAATAATGCTCCACTTTTGCTCATCTTATCTAGCTCAATATTAAACTTATAACAATCTGAGTTTTGCTCTCTCCACTGCTCATATGATGAATTTATGATATTTAACAAATATTCTATAACACAAATTACAGGGTATCCTTGCTCCTCATAATATGTTACGGCACTTTCAGCATCTTTTCTCTTAGAAAGTTTACGCTTTGAATTACCTTCTAGTTTCATTATAGTTGGTATATGAGCAAACTCAGGCCTTTTGAAACCTAGCATATCAAATAGCTGTATGTGTATCGGCAATGAAGATAGCCATTCTTCTCCTCGTGTTACGTGTGTTGTATGCATAAGTGCATCATCAACTGCATGGGCAAAGTGATACGTAGGCAGTCCATCTCCTTTTATTATAACTATATCTTGATTATTCTCTGGAAAAGATATATCCCCTTTTATCAGGTCATGAAAATTTACTCGTTTATCAGGATTGCCATTTGATTTTAACCTTATAATATAAGGTATATTTTGCTGTATCTTCTGTATAGCTTCTTGCTCAGATAAATTTCTGTATACCGCAAATTTGCCATAATACCCTGGTGTTATCTTTTGTTCTACTTGTTGTTGACGCAATTCATCCAGTTCCTCTGGTGTTGCAAAGCAAGGATACGCAAGGCCTTTTGCTACCAATTCCTTAGCAAATGCATGATATATTTGCTTGCGCTCGCTTTGTTTATATGGACCATAATTTCCTTTAGACGTTACATCATCTACCATACCTTCATTAAAGTCTATGCCATATTTATGCATAGTATCTATCGTATCTGATATAGCACCGTCTACTTCTCGTTTTTGATCCGTATCTTCTATTCTTAAAAAACATACTCCACCACTTTGAGTGGCTATTCTTTGTGCAACAAGTGCCGCAAATATCCCTCCTATATGTTGAAACCCTGTCGGACTAGGAGCATATCTTGAAACTATTTGTGTCTCGTCTAAATTTCTATCTGGATATTGCTCAATATAATCTTGCACACTTTTTGTAACATCTTTAAATATAATCTCTGCCAATTCTCTCATGTTTATCGCCTTTCTTACTTCTATCATATATTAATTTTAAACCTTTTTGAGTCAAATATTTGTCATGTACATCTATAAGGTCCGTCTCATCTGTTATAATTCTGCCTAATCCCCCAGTCGATACTACCATAAATTCATCCACGGCTAGTTCTTGTTTTACTTGCTTTATAATATACTCTACTTGTCCAATATAACCATAAACAAGCCCAGCTTGCATGCTAGATACAGTGTTTTTGCAATCTAATATACTGCGTGGTTTTTTTATCTCTATATAAGGTAGTTGGGCAGCTCTTTTTCCTATAACGTCTGCACTAATAGAAATGCCTGCAGTAATAAGCCCGCCGATAAATTCGCCATTTGCATTTGTAATATCATACGTAGTTGATGTCCCAAAATCAATCGCCATACAAGGGCCACCGTAAATATTATACGCCGCCACACTATTTACTATTCTATCTGCACCAACTGACTTTGGGCTATCAGTTCGGATTGCTATACCTACTTTAAGACCTTCTCCAACTATATAAGGTTTTTTGTTTAAATATCTTATTATGCTGTTTTTCAAGGAAAACATAACGTTTGGTACAACAGAACATACTATAACATCTTCTATATCATCTACTGCTATCCCTTTACTACTAATCATTTGTATTATCATAATTCCATATTCATCTGATGTACGTGATACTTGTGTAGTCATACGAAAGCTAGATATAACTTCTAACCCTTGCATAACACCCAATACAATATGAGTATTGCCGATATCTATTGTAAGTAACATTTTAATTATCACCCGTTATTCTGTCTAAAATTTTATTTGCTAGAGCATGTTTGCTCATTAGTGGTAGTGTAGTTATAGTTCCATCTTTGCTTATTATTGTAGCTATATTTGTATTTAGCTTAAAACCTGCCCCGTCTTGTGTAATGTCATTTGCCACAATAAAATCTAAGTTTTTCTTAGATAATTTTAAGGTGGCATTTTCTATTACATTTTCACTTTCTGCAGCAAAGCCTACAAGTATTTGCTTATTTTTATTATCTCCTAAACTTTGTAAAATATCAGGGTTTTTTATAAGTTCAAGCGTTAAACCGTCCGATTGTTTCTTAATTTTTTGCACTTGATACTCTTTTGGGCGAAAATCAGCCACAGCCGCTGATTTAATTACTACATCACAATCTTTAAAATATTTATGCACCGCATTATACATATCTTCTGCTGAAACCACATTTACAACATTCACCCCAGCTGGAGGAGCTAAATTTGTTGGCCCAGAAATTAAAGTCACTTCGGCTCCTCGCCTTTTTGCACATTCTGCTAATGCATATCCCATCTTACCTGTTGAATTATTACTAAGATAACGCATAGGGTCAA